>CAZMAK010000033.1:0-21228 GCA_964564245.1 uncultured Ectothiorhodospiraceae bacterium
CTTGGCACCATTTATGCGCTAATCGAGCGGTTCGAGAAGCAGAGACTTCCTCGATTACTTGAGCTTAAGAAAAAGGTCGACGAGGGCGGAGTGCTTAGTGAGTCGGATATTCAGTTTATGGACCAGATTACGCACGATGCCCAGCGGAGCAAGCGGCTGATAGACCGACACCCGGAATGGCATAAGTTTTGTGCCGACGTGATCCACCTTTACGAAGCGATCGCAGAAAAGGCGCTGGACAACGAAAGCAAGTTATAGTCATGGCAGAAACGCTATCTGAACCACCCGCTTGCTCCTGGATAATCTGTTCTACGGCCAGGCTTGTTATTTGAGGCGGGCCCACCCGGCGGCGTGCTGTCAGTCTGCACTCCGGGAAGAATGAATCGACCACCAGGATCAACAGAGGTATTTATTGCTGCAGCTGTTGCTGTTGCAGGCATCCGCCCTGGCCGGTCTCGTCCCAGTTGTACTGGTGCAGTTCGTGAAAGGCTTCCTTCAGCTTGTTATCCCAGAGTGACGTGAGATCCTGCAGGTACGGGTTATCCGCCGTGAAACAGAAGCGCCGGTTGACCATGAAGGAATCACGGCCGTAAATCAGTACCTCCACCGGCGGTCCGACCGTGGCGTTGGAACGCATGGTCGAGTCCATGGACACCAGCGCGCACAGCGCTGCTTCTTTCAGCGGTGTGGAAGGAACAATGATACGGTCAAGAATCGGCCGCCCGTACTTGACCTCCCCGATCTGCTGGTACGGATTTTCCGCGGTCGAACTGATGAAATTGCCGGCCGGGTAGATCATGAACAGCTTCGGCTCCTCGCCCCGGATCTGCCCACCGAAAATGAACGAGGCACTGGCATCGATCAGACTGCCACTGGCCACCGAAACGTGCTTCTGCTGCTGTGCCAGACTGACCTGGCCGACATACTCCGCGGCCTCGACCATGTCGCTGACCGAATGGAGATTCGGCAGAAAGCCCTTCTTGATGTCGCTCGCCAGCTGCGAGGTCACCGCCTGGGTAGTGGCCAGGTTGCCGGCGGTCATGATGATGAAGGAACGCTCGCCATCGATACCGTAGGTAAACATCTTGCTGTAGGTGGACAACTGATCCACGCCGGCATTGGTTCTCGAGTCTGAGGCAAACACCAGACCATCATTGACCAGAATTCCCACGCAATATGTCATAGAACACCATCTCCCCGAACCGGACTCCGTCTCTGCCGGCGATTGCAAGTCGTAGCGGACCCCGGTCTCAATCGTGACAATTTCGGGGCAATTTCACAATGCCTTTTTCACCGCCTGCGGCACCAGGCCGGTGCGGGCCGGCGAACCGCCGTCCGTCTATCGCGGAATCCGGCACAAATACATGGTGTTATTGCAAATGGATACGACGCTGCCGGGACGCCGGTCATTGCAGGCAGTCCCATACCCGGCAATCCTCCCGGCGCCCTGACCTTACTGCATCAGGATCTGCTGCAACTCCTCGTCACAGCCCGCCGCAAGGGTCAGGTCCGCGACATTCTGCCGGGCAAAGAATCCGGCAAAATCGCCAAAGCGCTGTACATACTCGATGATCAGCGAGGAATGTTCCGAGGCACTGGAGAATATCTGTTTCAGCCCGTCCTCCTTCGAGCCGATCACATCGAGCAGGAAACCCTTGCCCTGCTGCCGTATGTAGTCCACGATGTACTCGATGTTCTCCATCCCGCCGGTAAAACCATCCCGCACGCCAAGCGCGATATGGTGCAGACGTGGGCCGTAATTGCGCACGAAGGTCTCCGTCGGCGACGGCAACCGCTCCAGGTGATTGACGAAATACGGCGTGTTGCTGGCCGTAAACACCTTGGCCGGGCTATGTGATTCCTGCGTGTGATGCACGCTCTTGGTCACATTGGTGGAGGAGTTCTGGTCCTTGATGTCGTACGAGCCCCAGTAGTAGTAACTGGACCAGGACAGCCACTCCAGGATCGCCACTTCGCGGTTCTGGCTGTACACCCGTGTGGCCAGATGATCGATCGGCAGCAGCAACCGGTCCAGGCCGCTGGCCGCCTGCCTGTCCTTGGCCTCCAGGTAGGCCGTCTGGGCATCGTTGCGGATCGAGCTCAGACCCAGGGCGTAGACACGGATCTCCCCGACCGGACGCTCCAGATAGGAGACGATGTTGTGGGTGTACGGGGACGGTTTGCTGATTGCGATGTTGCCGGGCATCTCCATGCGCCGGATCTCGTCCTGCGAGAAGAAGCTGAACTCGCGCTCCTTCTGCAGGGACACTGTCTCGTGCAGGTTGCTGACACCCAGCACTTCGCCGATATAGCGGCTGTTCGGCTTGCGCGCACCGATCGGATACACCTCGTTGAGACTGCGAAAGATACCGCGTGTCCCGGCGTCCTTGACCTCACGGATCAACAGGTCGGGCGATTCCATGTCGATCCGCAGGATATGTGTCCAGTGCGCCTCGCTCTCCAGCGTGACCAGATAGTGATACGGGGTCATCAGGCAGATTTCGCCGATGTAGCTGATCGAGTGGCCGGGATCGACCGTCAGCATGATTGCCTCGATCCCGTGGATCATCTGCGTGAGCCCGACGCGGTCGCGCTCCTCCAGCAGGCGCTCCAGGTACTCCTCGAAAAACGGGGTGTTCAGCTTGTCGCCGTGCCGTTCGAAACCGAACGATTGTCCTGTGGTCATCGCCGTTCCCGTTGCGTGAAATGGCGAATTCCACTGCAATTTGCATACCTGCCCCGGATACGCCCCGAAAGCCGCGGCGGTGGCGCTTTCCACTCCACCGGCCGCTACGGCCCTGCCACATCCTGGTGCATGACCTCCCGGCCGTGCACCGGAAACCTGCACAGGCCGGTACGGCCTGCCAATGCCGGGCCGGGGCCTGGCCGGAAACCCGGCCGTTTGCCCCGTGATTCGGCCACCGACACCCCTGAGCGCTTCCACCCGGCCGGCCTCCCCGGCTGGTTTGATTGTTGCATGGGGAATTCCAGGAAGTCACTGAGGTACCGATGTCCATACATGTCGCCATTCACCACCTGACCGAATACCGGTTCGACCGGCAGGTCAACCTGTCGCCGCACGTCATTCGGCTGCGCCCGGCACCGCACACCCGTACCCCGCTGCACCGGTACTCGCTGCAGATCGAGCCGGCCGGGCATTTCATCAACTGGCAGCAGGACCCGTTCGGCAACTATCTGGCACGGGTGAACTTCCCGGAACGGACCGGCCGGCTGCTCATCGAGGTCGATATCATCGCCGAACTGGTCACGATCAACCCGTTTGATTTCTTCACGGAGGAGTACGCGGACCGTTACCCCTTTGCCTACGAGAAGCAGCTGAAACAGGAGCTGGCGCCGTACTTCGAAATCCGCGAACACGGACCGCAGCTGCGCGAGTGGATCGCCGGTGTGGATACCTCGAAACGGCGCATCGTCGATTTCCTGGTGATGCTCAACCAGGCCCTGAACCGTGATATCGGTTACGTGGTACGCATGGAACCGGGCATACAGAGCTGCGAGGAAACCCTGCAGACGGCACGGGGCTCCTGTCGTGACACGGCCTGGCTGCTGGTACAGATCGTGCGGCACCTGGGGCTGGCCGCGCGCTTTGTCTCCGGTTACCTGGTGCAGCTGGTCGCGGACGTTAAATCACTGGATGGCCCATCCGGGCCTGCGGCCGACTTCACCGACCTGCACGCCTGGGCGGAGGTCTACGTTCCCGGTGCCGGCTGGATCGGACTCGACCCGACCTCCGGCCTGTTTGCCGCCGAAGGCCACATCCCGCTGGCCTGCACGCCCGATCCGGTCAGTGCGGCGCCGGTCACCGGGAGTATGGACGAGTGCGAGGTGGAATTCCGTCACGACAACCGAGTGACCCGCATCCACGAAGATCCGCGTGTCACCCTGCCCTACAGCGACCGGCAGTGGGAGGCGGTACTGGCACTGGGTGAACAGGTGGACCGCGAGATCGACGCCGGCGACATGCGGCTCACCATGGGGGGTGAACCCACCTTTGTCTCGATCGACGACATGGACAGCCCGGAGTGGAACATCGCGGCGCTGGGCGAACACAAGCGTGAGCGCGCCGAGGTGCTGCTGCGCCGGCTGTGGCAGTGCTTTGCGAAACAGGGTGTACTGCACCACGGCCAGGGCAAGTGGTATCCCGGCGAACCGCTGCCGCGCTGGGCGCTGAGCGTGTACTGGCGACGCGACGGCCGCCCGGTCTGGCAGGAACAGGCACTGCTGGCCGACCCGCGCCAGGCCGGTACCACAACGACCGAGCAGGCCCTGGCCTTTGCCCGTACGCTGGCGGAAAACCTCGGCGTCAGTCCGGACTTCGCGCGCGAGGGCTACGAAGACGGCTGGTACTACCTGTGGAAGGAGGGCATCCTGCCGGCCAACGTCAACGTACTGGACAACAAGCTGAAAAACCCGCTGGAACGCGAGCGCCTGCGGCGTGTGTTCGAACAGGGGCTGGATCATGTGGTGGGCTATGCCCTGCCACTGTCCCGGGACCATGACACCCGGCACTGGACGAGCAGCCGCTGGCAATTTCGCCGCGGCCACCTGTTCCTCTTGCCGGGCGACTCGCCGATGGGACTGCGCCTGCCGCTCGATGCGCTGCTGTACGAACCGGACGAACAGCACGCCGTGCAGGCCCCGACCGATCCGTTTGCCGTCAGGGAACCCCTGGTCGAGCAGTTCGACGAACTGCGGCAGCGCTATCGCCGGCAGCTCGTGGCACCTGAACCCCGTCCCGGCATCCACGAGCAGGGCTGTGCCGACAGTACCGGGGCGGCCGACGTCCGGCTGGTGCGCAGCGCACTGTGCGTCGAGGTGCGCAATGGCGTGCTGTACGTGTTCCTGCCGCCGCTCATGCAGCTGGAGCACTGGCTGGACCTGGTGAACGCGGTCGAGGAAACCGCGCGCATGTTGCGCCAGCCGCTGGTGCTGGAAGGCTATCCGCCACCGGTCGACGAGCGCCTGCTGGCACTGTCCGTGACCCCGGACCCCGGTGTCATCGAGGTCAACATTCACCCGGCCGGCAGCTGGGGCGAGATCGTGGCCAACACGGAACTGCTGTACGAGCAGGCGCGGCTGTCCCGGCTGGGCACCGAGAAATTCATGCTCGACGGCCGTCACACCGGTACCGGCGGGGGCAACCACATCACCCTGGGCGGACCCGCACCGGCCGACAGCCCGGTGCTGCGCCGCCCGGAGCTGCTGTCCAGCCTGCTGCTGTACTGGCAGAACCACCCGGGACTGTCGTACCTGTTCTCCGGTCTGTTCGTCGGCCCCACCTCCCAGGCACCACGCATCGACGAGGCACGTGACGACAGCCTGTATGAACTGGAGATCGCGCTGCAGCAACTGCCGCAGGGTGACGCGCCGGTACCGTGGCTGGCCGACCGTATCCTGCGCAACCTGCTGGTGGACATGACCGGCAACACGCACCGCGCGGAATTCTGCATCGACAAGCTGTATTCACCGGACTCCGTGCGCGGCCGGCTGGGGCTGGTGGAATTCCGCGCCTTCGAGATGCCGCCACACGCCCGCATGAGCCTGGTGCAGGTGCTGCTGCTGAGGATCCTCGCCACGCGCTTCTGGACCCACCCGTACCGGAACCGGCCGGTACGCTGGGGCACCGAACTGCACGACCGTTTCATGCTGCCGCACTTCGTCCGGCGCGACCTCGACGACGTGGTGGATGACCTCAACCGCTGGGGCTACGGATTCCGGCGCGACTGGCTGGACCCGTTCTTCGAATTCCGCTTCCCGCGCTATGGCACGACGCGGATCAACGATATCGGTATCGAGCTGCGCCTTGCCATCGAACCCTGGCATGTACTGGGCGAGGAGGTCAGCACACAGGGGACGGCACGTTACGTCGACTCCTCGGTGGAACGGCTGCAGGTCCGCGTCACCGGCATGACGGAGTCGCGGCACCTGCTGCTCTGCAACGGCCAGCCGGTGCTGTTGCACAATACCGGCACCCGGGGTGAATTCGTCGCCGGGGTACGCTACAAGGCGTGGCAACCGTCCTCCGGCCTGCACCCCACCCTGCCGATCCACGCACCGCTGGTGTTCGACCTGGTCGACCGCTGGTGCGGACGCTCGCTGGGTGGCTGCACCTACCACGTTTCCCATCCCGGCGGCTGCAACCCCGACACCTTCCCGGTGAACGCCAGTGCCGCGGAGGCCCGGCGCATGGCGCGCTTCTGGAGTACCGGGCATACGCCGGGCCCGCTGGATGTCATACCGGCCTGCCCGCACGGAGACCATCCCTGGACCACGGACCTGCGCTACGGTGGGGCATGAACGCCATGCGGCATCACACAACCGGCACCTGCGAGGGAATGTCATGCCAATCGACCTGAAACAGTACGCTATCCCGGACTGTTACGATGAAACGTTCAGCCGCCCCAACCGGTCGCGGGCACATGCCAGCCACCTGGTCGCGCTGCTGCGCCGGATGCAGGCGGCGGAACTGCAGGAACGCCAGGCGGCCGCAGAGCTTGCAATCAAGCAGATGGGGATCACCTTCACGGTCTATTCCGAGCAGGACGGATCGATCGACCGCAACTGGCCATTCGATATCGTGCCGCGCCTCATTCCGCTGAGTGAATGGACCACGGTGGAACGCGGACTGATCCAGCGGGTAGAGGCACTGAACCTGTTCATCGACGACCTCTACCATGAACAGAAGATCATCCGCGACAAGGTGTTCCCGGCCGAGATCATCCAGGATTCGAAGAACTTCCGGCCGCAGTGTATCAACGTCAACCCGGCACGTGGCATCTGGGCGCACATCTGCGGTTCGGACCTGGTGCGTGGCGCCGATGGCGTGATGTACGTGCTGGAAGACAACCTGCGGGTTCCCTCCGGCGTGTCCTACATGCTGGAGAACCGCCTGGTGACCAAGCGTGTGTTTCCCGAGCTGTTCGAGGACTATGCCCCGTTACCCGTGGATGACTATCCCGCGCGCCTGTTCGAAATGCTGGCCACGCTGTCACCGCGCCGGTCACGACCGGAAATCGTGGTACTGACCCCCGGCATCTACAACTCGGCCTACTACGAACACGCCTACCTCGCGCAGGAAATGGGTTGCGAACTGGTCGAGGGACCCGACCTGTGCGTCGGCAGTGACGACTGTGTCTACATGCACACCATCGCCGGCCCGCGCCGCGTCGATGTCATCTACCGGCGCATCGACGACGACTTCCTCGATCCGGAGGTATTCCGCAAGGATTCCACGCTCGGTGTACCCGGGCTGATCCGCGCCTGGAAGGCCGGCAACGTGGCGCTGGCCAACGCACCCGGCGCCGGCGTGGCCGACGACAAGGTGGTGTACTCCTTCGTGCCGGAGATCATCCGCTACTACCTCGACCAGGACCCGATCATACCCAACGTGCCGACCTATCGCTGCATGTACAAGCGCGAACGCGACCATGTACTGGCCAACCTCGACCGCCTGGTGGTGAAACCGGCGAATGAATCCGGTGGCTACGGCATGCTGATGGGCGCAAGCGCGACCGCAGAGGAGCGCAGCCGGTTCGCCAACCTGATACGGCACAACCCGCGCAACTACATCGCGCAACCGACCCTGTCCATTTCCACCGTTCCGACGGTGGTCGGCAACTCGCTCCAGCCCCGGCACGTCGACCTGCGCCCCTTCATTCTGAGCGGCAGGACCACCCGGGTGACCAACGGCGGACTGACCCGGGTCGCGCTCAGAAAAGGTTCGCTGGTGGTGAATTCATCACAGGGCGGCGGCAGCAAGGACACCTGGATCGTGGAGACGCCGCAGACATGAACTCCACGCGGACAGCGACAGGACAGGAGAGGTGAACCGGTAATGGCTGCGAGAGGCTGCACCATGCTGTCAAGAGTGGCGGAACACATCTACTGGATGGCCCGCTACATCGAACGCGCCGAGAGCACCGCGCGCCTGATCAACGTCAACGCCTTCATGATGCTGGACCTGCCCAGGGGGTTGCTGCCGGGATGGGAACCGCTGATCCATATCACCGGCTCGGAGCAGGAATTCACCGCGCGCTACAGCGACTACAGCGAGCGCGCCGTGGTGCGCTTCCTGATCGGTGACAGCAACCATGCCAGTTCCATCATCGCCTGCCTGCAAAGCGCGCGGGAAAACTGCCGCAGCGTACGTGACGTCCTGCCCCGCGTGGCCTGGGAAGAGCTTTCGGACCTGTATGTCAGCGCCAGGGAAGACCTGCAGAGTGGACTGACCCGCCGCCACCGTCATGATTATCTCAACCGGATCATCCGCGGCACCCAGTACCTCTCGGGCGCGCTCGACGCCACCCTGCCCCGCGACGATGCCTATTCCTTCCTGCGCGTGGGGCACCACATGGAACGCGCGGACATGACCACGCGCATCATCGATGCGCGCACCGCCAACCTGTTGCCGGCCCAGGCAACCGAATTGCGACCGTTCGAGTCACTGCAGTGGATGAGCGTACTCAACTCGCTGGATGCCTATTACATGTACCGCAAGCGCCAGCAGACGCAGGTAAGCCGCCGCCAGGTGCTGCGCTTCCTGATCCAGGACCCGCGTTTCCCGCGCTCCACACTGTACAGCCTCCGGGCACTGCGCGAATCCTTCCACCAGTTGCCCAACAGCCAGCGCTCACTGGAACTGCTGAAGGGCATGGAACAGTCCGTCCGTCATCCGCAGGTACTTGAGCTCAGGCAAGGTACCCTGCATGTCTTTCTGGACGAGTTGCAGTACGAACTGATCGCGCTGCACAACAACGTCAACGAAACCTATTTCATCAAGCGACAACCCTGCGCGGACACCCGGCCCTGAACCTCCGGGCAGTTCGGGAAATGCCGGGTGTTCGCGGCGCCTGCCCGGCGGTAATTGCCGTTACAGCCGTTTCGGCAGGTGCTTTCCGAGATCCTGCGTAGCGTACTGCCCCAGGTTCTTCCCGAGTTCGCTCACCCGGGTTCCGGGTGGCAATTCCAGGTGCTTCCTGAGCAGGCCCAGCTGGTGCGGACCGGTAACCAGTAACAGGCGCCGGCAGCGGCCCTTGATACACGCGGCACGCAGGTAATCACCGATGCGCCTGGTAAAACGCAGCCTTTCCTCTTCCACCGGGTCCACCACGGTGCCCATGGAATGCCGCCCTTCACCCACGTTGTCAAAGGCCCGTCCCGGACGGTCCGCATTGATCTCCCGTGACTGTTTCCTGCCTTCCGGATGCTCCAGTGTCACGACCGGCTGCAACCGGCCATCCTCCTGATCCACGCTGAAGATCCTCGCCCTGCTGTTGTCTGCCACCACGATCCAGTGTTCACCCATCTCACGCTCCTTACCGCCTGCGCGCGGTAATGCCCCGTCTTTATGATAGATTAGTACTGCCATACCGGCAGCGCCCTGACCCGTATCAAGCATAGCCGGTATCCGCGCGGAAAGATGTCCCCGAGCGCAGCAACCGGTGTGACTGACCGGGTGACCAGGACCTAAACCGATGTTTGAACAGGCAGCCGGCAACCGCATTCCCGTCGGGACCATCACCGAGGTTCATGGCCCGGTGGCCGTCATTCGCTGTGACACGCTGCCACCGCTGCGCCGGGCGCTGTATGCGGACTTCGGCACGACGCGCTGCCTGTTCGAGGTACACCAGCACCTCGATGAACGGCATGCACGCGTCCTGACCCTGCACCGCAGCGCCGGCCTGTGCCGGGGTATGGCGGTGCATGACACCGGGGCCCCGCTCCGCGTGCCGGTCGGCCCCGATTGCCTGGGCCGGCTGCTGAACCTGTTCGGTGAGGCGCTCGATGACGGGGCCGCGCTGGACACCACCGAATTCCGCGACATCCACACCCGTCCGCTGCCGCTGCAGGATGCGGTGGGTGTGGGCGAGGTGCTGCAGACCGGGATCAAGGTCATCGACCTGCTGTGCCCCTTTGTCAAGGGCGGGAAAACCGGACTGTTCGGCGGTGCCGGCGTCGGCAAGACCGTACTCGTCATGGAGTTCATGCACGCAGTCGCCACCCTGCACAGCGGCGTATCGGTGTTCGCCGGCATCGGCGAGCGCATCCGGGAAGGCCATGAACTCTGGCACAGCCTGCGCAAGGCCGGCGTGTTGCCGCAGGCGCTCATGGTGTTCGGCCAGATGGATGAATCACCCGGCGTACGCTTTCGCGCCGGGCTCTCGGCGCTGACCTATGCCGAGTACCTGCGTGACAGCCTGCAGAAGGAAGTACTGTTCGTCATGGACAACGTCTTCCGTTTCGTGCAGGCCGGCAGTGAGGTCTCCAGCCTGCTGGGACGCATGCCCGCCACCGTCGGCTACCAGCCGACCCTGACGTCCGAGGTGGCGGAGATGCAGGACCGCATCCTGTCCACCCGGCAGGGCGCGATCACCTCGGTGCAGGCGGTGTACGTGCCGGCGGACGACATGACGGACCCGGCAGTCAGCGCCATCCTGAACCACCTCGACACCACCGTGATCCTGTCACGCGCCCAGGCCGGCAAGGGCATCTACCCGGCCGTTGACCCGTTGCAGTCCGCCAGCCGGCTCATGGACCCGCACACGCTCGGGTCCCGTCACTTCGACATCGCGGAAGGTGTGCGTGAACACCTGGCGCGCTACCATGAACTGGAGGACATCATCACCATGCTGGGCGTCGAGGAACTGTCCGCCCGGGACCGGAAGATCGTCATGCGCGCACGCAGGCTGCAGCGCTATCTCTCCCAGCCGTTCTGGTCGACCGCCGTGCACAGCGGGATCACCGGCGTGTCGGTGCCGTTGCAGGACACGCTCGATGATTGTGACGCATTCCTGTCCGGCCGCTTCGACGATCTCACCGAGGAGCACTGCTACATGCGCGGGACGATGGCAGGCGCAACCGCATGAAGGCCTTCACACTGCGGCTGCAGGACTCCACCCAGGCACAGGAGATCGCCGGTGTCACCTCCTTTGTCGGGGAGGACGTCACGGGCAGTTTCGGTATACTCGCCGGCCACGCACGCATGATGACCGTACTCAACGTCGGCCTGTCCCGTTTCCGCGTCGGCGAGTCGCCCTGGCAGTACCTGGCGATGCCGGGCGCCGTGCTGTACTTTCACGACAATCTCCTTGTGCTGAATACGCGCCGTTTCCTGCTCGATGCCGACTACCTGCGCATCAGCGCAGCCCTGGAGCAACAGTTGCTCGCGGAGGAGGGAAACCTGCAGGCCATGCGGGAAAGCCTGCACCGGATGGAGGTCCAGATCCTCAGGCGACTGTGGCAGACCGGGCAGAGGGGGGGCATGTGAATCCCGTGGACCGGGAACAGGAACTGAAGAAGCAGGTGGAGCGCCAGGTGCGGCGCATGCAGAAGGCGGAGCGGGAAAGGGACTCCCTGTTCGGCCAGACAGTGTTTATCGGTACCCTCGGCCTGCTGCTGGTGCTGCCGGCCGTGGGCGGCGCCTATCTCGGGAACTGGCTGGATCACCGGGCCTCCGATTACTCGATCCACTGGACCGTGGGACTGACCCTGCTGGGCGTCGCGGTGGGTGCACTGAACGTGTACCTGTACATACGGGAATGACGTGATGAGCGATAACAACCTGCTGATCCGGTCCGTCTTCGAGATCGGACCCGTGGCCATCACCGGCAGCGTGGTGACCACCTGGGCCATCCTGGCGGCGCTCGGGATGACGGCCTGGTTGCTGTCACGGCGGCTGCGACTCGAACCGGGGCGCCTGCAAACCGCAATCGAAGGGATGGTCCTGGCGATCGAGGATGCGGTCGCCGCGGTGGAATCCCGGCACGCCCGGCGCATCCTGCCGTTTATCGGGACCCTCTGGGTGTTCCTGGTGACGGCCAACCTGCTCGGCGTCATCCCGGGCCTGCATTCCCCGACCCGCGACCTGTCCACCACCACCGCGCTCGCCTTCCTGGTGTTCCTGTCGACGCACTGGTTCGGTATCCGCATCCAGGGGCTGAAAAATTACCTGCGCCATTACCTCGCGCCCAGCCCGCTGATGCTGCCGTTTCACCTCATCAGCGAGATCACGCGCACGATTGCACTGGCGGTGCGGCTGTTCGGCAACATCATGAGCCTGGAGATGGCGGCCCTGCTGGTGCTGCTGGTGGCCGGCTTTCTGACGCCGGTGCCCATCCTCATGCTGCACATCATCGAGGCCCTGGTACAGGCCTACATCTTCGGCATGCTGGCACTGATCTACGTCGCCGGCGGCATTCAATCCCAGCAATCCCGACCTCAACAGGAGTAAGCCATGCCCGACCTGTCCTCATTTGTCTCGGCCTCGACCGTCAGCGCGGTGATCGGTATCGCCATCGGCGTCATGTTGCCGGCCCTGGCCATGGGCTGGTCGATCAGCCGTGCCCTGGACGCGCTGGCCCGGCAACCCGAAGCGGAACGTTCCATCATGCGCACGCTCTTCATCGGCCTGGCCATGATCGAGTCCCTGGCCATCTACGTGCTGGTCATCGTGCTCATCGTACTGTTCCGCAACCCGCTGCTGGAATACCTGGTGAAATAAGGCCCGTTGCGAACATGAACCGGATGACAACCGCCACCGGGAGCCCGCCACCGTGGAACTGAACTGGTCGACCTTTGTCCTCGAGATCATCAATTTCCTGGTCCTGGTCTGGATCCTCAAGCGCTTCCTGTACCAGCCGGTACTGGATGTGATCGCCCGGCGGCAGGCCGGGATCGAGCAGACCCGGGCCGAGGCCGAAACGCTGCACCATAACGCGGAACGGCTGCAGCAACAGTATGCAGGCCGGCTGGCCGACTGGGACCGGGAACGGCAACAGGCGCGCGATGCCCTGGCCACGGAACTCGAGGCCGAGCGCACCGCGCAACTGACGGAATTGGAGACCCGCCTGGCACAGGAAAGCGAGAAGGCACACGTGGCCGAACTGCGGCACCGCGCCGACGAGCAGCGCCGGCTGGAACAGGCCGCACTGGCGCAGGGCGCGCGCTTCGCCACGCGCCTGCTGCAGGCGACCGCGGACCCCGGGCTGGAGGCTCACCTGTTCGAACTGCTGGTCAGCGAACTCGGGCGCCTGCCGCCCGGACGTGTCGCGCAGATCCGGACGCAATCCGGGAGCATGCCGGCCAACGTCGAGGTAGGCAGCGCCTTCCCGCTGCCCCCCGCACAGCGCACCCGGCTGGAACAGGCGCTGCAGCCGCTCATCGAACCCGGCCTGCCGATCGACTTCCAGCCGGAGCCCGCCCTGCTGGCGGGTGTGCGCGTCACGATCGGGGCCTGGGTGCTGGACGCCAACCTGCAGGCAGAACTCAGGGGTTTCGCGGAACTGGCACAGGATGAATAGCGAGACCGGCAGCAGCACGCACCTGCTTGAACGACAGGCACAATGGCTGAACCGTTATCAGCCGGGCCTGCGCACCCACGAACGCGGCAGCGTGGTGGCGGTAGGCGACGGCATCGCCTGGGTTGCCGGCCTGCCATCCGCCGCTATCGAGGACATCCTGCTCTTTGCAGACGGCAGCCAGGGCATGGTGTTCGACCTCGCAGAAGACCGCATCGGTGTCGTCCTGCTGCGGGACACCACAGGCCTGACTGCAGGCACCACGGTGGAACTGGCCGGACGGGGGCTGGGCATACCGGCCGGTGATACGCTGCTCGGGCGCATCGTCGACCCGCTGGGCAGCCCGCTCGACGGTGATCCACCGCCCGCCGATACCGTCTGGCAGGCACTGGAAGCACCTTCCCCGCCCGTCGTGGCGCGCGATTTCGTCCACCGGCCGCTGTATACCGGCATCAAGATCATCGACACCCTGATCCCGATCGGCCAGGGCCAGCGCCAGCTGCTGATCGGAGACAGCGGCCTGGGACGCAGTTCCATCGCACTCGACACCGTGATCAACCAGCGCGGCCGGGACGTGTACTGCGTGTATGTGCTGGCCGGCCAGAAACGCAGTACGGTGGTGAACACCATCGCAACCCTGCGCGAGTACCACGCACTCGAGTACACGACTGTGGTGGTGGCGGAGGCCAGCAGCCTGCCCGGGCTGCAGCACCTGGCCCCGTTCGCGGGATGCGCGGTCGCGGAATACTGGATGCAGCGGGGGCGGGACGTGCTGGTGGTCTACGACGACCTTTCCGCCCATGCCATCAACTACCGCGAGCTGTCGTTGCTGTTGCGTCGCCCGCCGGGGCGCGAGGCCTACCCCGGGGACATCTTTTCCGTGCATGCGCGCCTGCTGGAACGCGCCACCTGCCTGAATGCCGGACACGGCGGTGGCAGCATGACCGCACTGCCCATCGTCGAGACCCGGCTCGGCGAGATCGCCTCCTACATCCCCACCAACCTGATCTCCATAACCGACGGCCAGATCTACCTGGATCGCGGCCTGTTCACCGGCGGCTTCCGCCCCGCCATCGACATCGCCCTTTCCGTGTCGCGTATCGGCGGCCAGGCCCAGCATCCGCGCATCAAGGAAGAGGCCGGCCGCATGAAACTGGATTATCTCCAGTTCCTGGAACTGGAAATCTTCACCCGCTTCGGCGCACGCCTCGAACCCTCGATGGAAGCGGCGATCCGGCGCGGGCGCCTGCTGCGCAGTATCCTGAAACAGGGCCGGCTTGCGCCGCTGCCGGTGACGTTCCAGCTCGCCTGGCTGGTCGCGTTCAATGATGGTTACCTCGACGCCAGCGAGGGTGGGGAAGTCGACACACAACTCGCCGCGCTGGAGAGCGCCGTGCAGCACAGCCCGCCCGGTCTCGACAGCCCGCGCGAGGAATGGAGCCAGGCAATTGCGGAGTGGCTGAAACGCCCCGCGCAGGAGCCCCCGGCATGACACACCGCCGCGACCTGGAACGGCACCGCCGCAGCCTGACCGAGATCCGGAATATCATGAATTCCATGAAGACGCTTGCCTGGATGGAAACCCGCAAGCTGTCCCGTTTCCTTGATGCACAGCGCGCCGTGGTACAGGGTATGGAAGAGGTCGCCACGGACCTGCTTTGCAGTTACCCGGAGATCCTGCCCGTGACCGGGGAGGCGACACCGCTCTACCTGCTGGTCGGGACCGAGCGCGGCTTCTGTGGTGACTTCAACCAGGCGGTGGTGCGTGGCCTGGAGACCCGGCTGGCCACCGACCCGCCGGTCCGTCCCCTGCTGATCGCCACCGGACGCAAGCTCGGCGCACTGCTGGAAGGCGATACACGCGTGGCCGCCACGTACAACGGCGCAAGCGTCGCGGAAGAGATCACGCCGGTGCTGCACCAGGTCGTCAGCGGACTCGTACGGCTGTTCGAGCAGCACGGGGAGCTCACGGTCTACTGCATCTATCACAGGGATGAAAACCACGTGGTGATGCAACGCTTGCTGCCGGCGTTCCTGGGTCTGCAGGCCGGCCCGGCTCGCCATGCCTTCCCGCCCGTCCTCAACCACCCACCACGGCAGTTCCTGACCATGCTGGCCGATCACTACCTGCCCGCCGCCCTGCACGAGATGCTGTACAATTCGCTCATGGTGGAAAACCAGTATCGCCTGACCCACCTCGATGGCGCGGTGAAGCACCTCGATCACAAGTCAGCGGCGCTGGCGCGACAATGCAACGCCCTGCGCCAGGAGGAGATCATCGAGGAGATCGAGGTGATCCTGCTTGGCAGCACCGGTCCCGAAGCACACCCGGAGCCGGAAAACAGGCCACCCCGCCATGCCACGACTGACGGGGCAGTACGGCGCACACCATCGCCCGAAGAACCGGATTCTGCAATAAATCAGCCGTTATCCGACAGGTCGACCAGTTGACTCACGTCAACACCCGGCTATTGCCAATCCGGCATAGTTGCAGTCAAGATGGGCTCATTATAGATTGGGTGACTGCAACCCGACCCCACCACGCAGCAGGGCTGTCCGGACCGGCAGCAGGGCAACGCAGCTGGCGCCCGGTTTTTCCAACTGCTGACATTCGGTGAAAACCGAGCCAACCAGGAGTACATAATTTGTTATCCACCAGCAGCTCCCAGAAGCAACGCACCATGGACGCCTCCGCACTGGACTGCGTCCGCAACCACATCGCCTCCAGGGTAATCGGGCAGCGCAGCCTGGTCGACAGCATGCTGATCTGTCTGGTGAGCGAGGGCCACCTGCTGGTCGAGGGCATGCCCGGACTGGCCAAGACCACTGCGGTCAAGGCACTGGCGGAGGCGATCGAGGGCGATTACCACCGCATCCAGTTCACGCCCGACCTGTTGCCATCGGACCTCATCGGCACCGACATCTACCGTCACGAACAGGGGGATTTCGTGTTCCGCGCCGGCCCGCTGTTTCACAACGTCCTGCTGGCGGACGAGGTCAACCGCGCCCCGGCCAAGGTTCAGTCGGCCCTGCTCGAGGCCATGGGCGAACACCAGGTCACGGTCGGCATGAAGACCTACCACCTGCCGAGACTGTTCATGGTGCTGGCCACCCAGAATCCGATCGAACAGGAAGGCACCTACAACCTGCCGGAGGCGCAGCTGGACCGGTTCCTGATGCATGTGTGGGTCGACTACCCGGACCGGGCCGAGGAACTGGCCATCCTGGAACTGGACGGCAACCTGCAACTGAAGGCACCGGAGCCACCGGCTATCCGGCTGAGCCAGACCGAGCTGTTCAAGGTCCGCGAGGACGTCTCGAGGCTCTACCTCGACCCGAAGCTGAACAACTACATCGTCGATCTCGTGCATGCCAGCCGCCGGCCCGAGGCCTACGATGAAAGCCTCAAACGCTGGTGCCGCTTCGGCGCCTCGCCACGCGCCACCATCGGTCTGGCCCGCTGCGCACGCGCGCGCGCCTGGCTCGACGGTGACGACTACGTCGCACCACACCACATCCAGGCAGTGGCCCCGGACGTATTGCGTCATCGCATCCTGCTGACCTTCGAGGGCGAGGCCGAGGGAATCACCACCGACGCCTTTGTCAAACGACTGCTGGAGGTCGTCGCAATACCGTGATGGATTGTCCGACCTGCCGGCCCGCGTACCCGATCGCGTCCGTCGCAACGCCATGAGCCTTCATCCACAACTGGACGACCTGCTGGAACTGCGCCACCAGGCACGCGCCCTGGGGGTGGCGGCCAACCATCTGGTCAACTCCACCTTCAGCGGCCTGTACGCCTCGGTGTTTCGCGGCACCGGCCTGGATTTCGAGGAAGTGCGCGAATACCAGGCGGGTGACGATATCCGCAACATGGACTGGCTGGTCACGGCCCGCACCAACATCCCGCACCTGAAGGTGTTTCGGGAAGAGCGCCAGCGCAGTGTGCTGCTCTGTGTCGATACCGGTCCGCACATGAGCTTTGGCACCCGCGGCACCTTCAAGTCCATCCAGGCGGCCCGTGTCGCGGCACTGATCGGCTGGGCCGCCAGCAAGCAGCATGACCGGGTCGGCGGCGTGCTGTTCGGCAATCCGGCCACCGGCCTGCGCTATTTTCGCGCCACCCCCGGCCGGCGCAGCCTGTGGCGCCTGTTACGGGCGCTGACCGAACCGGTCGAACGCGGCGACACCGATGAAACCCGGTTGATCGCCGCGCTGCAGCAGCTGGAAAGCGCGGCAGGCACCGGCTCGCTGATCTTCGTCATTGCACCACTCAACCAGGTGACCGCCGGGCTGGAACGCATCCTGGGCAGCCTGCAACAGCGCCATGACGTGGTGCTGCTGCCGGTGGACGATCCCGCCGACCGTGACCTGCCCGCCATGGGACCGGTCATTTTTTCCAATGCTGCCGGTGAACTGCTGGAAGTCGATACCGACAGTGACGCCGGTCGTGCCGCCTTCCGTGAGGATTGGGAACAACGCCGCGAGGAACTCTACCAGCTGGCCTACCGGCTGGGACTCGGGCTGATCCCGGTCAGTACCACGGACGAGATCCACCGCACACTGGCCAACGGCCTGCGCCGTTACGCGGGCCGGAGCTGACCCGTATGGATAGCGGCAGCGCGATACTGCGCGATATCCACGACCTGGATGCGATTCCGTGGTGGCCGCTGGCGCCCGGCTGGTGGGTGCTGGCCGGGGTGGTCGGGCTGCTGCTGCTGGCAGTGTTCCTGCGTTACTGGCTGCGTTACAGCGGCCTCATGCCGGGCTGGCGGGGTGATGCGCGCCGCCACCTGCGCAGCCTGCAGCGGGACCTCGGCAAGGTCGAACCGCGCGAGATCGCCGGTCGGCTGTCCACCCTGTTACGCCGCATCGCCATGGCACGCTGTGGCCGGCACCAGGCGGCCGGCCTGTCCGGCGATCGCTGGCTGGACTGGCTCGAACAGAACGACAGCGGCGGATTCCGCTGGACCGAACACGGCCGCCTGCTGCTGGCGGCACCGTACATGCCGCCGCAGTCCGACGTGGCACGCAAGGACGTGGCACGGCTGGTGGCCGCAGCCAGAAAATGGGTTGATGCCGTTACCCCGGCGGATCGCAGGCCCGGCATCCCCTGGCGTGCCCGACTCGCCGCCTACGGCATCTTCTTCCGACAGAGCCGGCATCATGTTTAGTTTCGCCTGGCCGTGGGCCGCCCTGCTGCTGCCACTCCCGCTGCTGATCCGCTGGTTCTGGCCGCGCCCGCACGGCGCCACCGATGCCTACACCTACGGCGATGGTTCCACCCTGTTGCACCCGGCGCTGGGCCGGCTGGCCTCCACGTTCGTCGCCGCCCGCTCCCTGACCCATGTCGGAAATCGCATGCAGGTTGTACTGCTGGCACTTGCCTGGGCCGCGCTGATCTTCACCCTGATGCGTCCACAGTGGCTGGAGCCGTATACGGAGGTGCGCACCGAAGGCTACGACCTGATGCTGGCCGTGGATACCTCACGCTCGATGGAGGCACTGGATTTCACCGTCGACAACCGCCAGGTCTCGCGCATGGCGGTGATCAAGGGGGTGCTCGAACGCTTTATCCAGGCCCGTGCCGGTGACCGGATCGGCATCATCGTGTTCGGCACCCAGGCATTCGTGCTGTCCCCCCTGACGCAGGACCTGCAAACCCTGCACAGCCTGCTGGACAGCGTGGTGGCACGCATGGCCGGAGATGGTACGGCCATTGGCGACGCCATCGGCCTGGGTGTCAAGAAACTGCGTGAACGGCCCGAAGGTTCGCGCGTGCTGATCCTGGTCACCGATGGTGAAAATACCGGGGGCACCATGCCGCCGGAGCTGGCGGCGCAACTGGCCGCCCACGAAGGTATCCGCATCTACACCATCGGTGTTGGCAGCAAGGGCCTGGTACCGTTCCTCGAAGACGGCAAGATGACGCAGGTCCGGATGGAGATCGACGAGGACCTGCTGACCAGGGTGGCAAACGCGACCGGCGGCGCCTACTTCCGCGCCACGGACAGCGGTGCGCTGGACCAGATCTACCAGAAGATCGACGCACTGGAAAAGACCCGTGCCGAGGCACGTACCGTCATGCTCCCGCGCACGCTGTATCGCTGGCCACTGGGCGTGGCACTGTTGCTGCTGCTGTTGCTGGGCCTGTTCCCCAACGGCATCCCGCGCTCCTGGTTCACCGGACGAGCCCATGGCTGAGCTGTTGCACGCATTTCACTTCAGTGAACCGGCCTGGCTGCTGGCGCTGTTGCTGTGCATCCCGGTCGCGGTGTGGCTGCACATGACGCGGAGCCAGGGCCGTCGCAATGAGCGGATCGAGCTGTATGCGGACCAGCACCTGATGCCGCACCTGCTGGGCCGTTCGGCCATGACGGTCACGACACAATGGCGTCGCTATACACACTGGCTGCTGATCTGGGTACTGCTGGTACTGGCGATGGCCGGCCCGCGCTGGGATTTCACCGATCAACAACTGTTCCGGCCGGGCACCAACCTGATCGTATTGCTGGACCTCTCGAACTCCATGAACGTACACGATGTCAAGCCGTCACGGCTGGTACGTGCGCAACAGGAACTGGCGGACCTGCTGGATCGCAGTCGCGGCATCCGCATCGGGGTGATCGGGTTTGCCTCGATCGCCCAGGTCGTCGCGCCGGTGACCGAGGACCTGAACAGTATCCGGCGCGTGTTGCCGGCGCTCGACTCCAGCCTGGTGCAGTTGCCGGGCAGCCGCCTGGCGAATGCCCTCGACCGGGCCGGAGAGCTGATTGCCGGCCAGCCGGCAGACAGCGTGAATTCACTGCTGATCATGACCGACGGTGATTTCGACGAACCGGGCCTCGAACAGCGCCTGCAGACATTCAGGAATCGGGGGATACGCGTGCACCTGCTTGGCATCGGCACGACCCAGGGTGATGCCGTGCCGGGCCGGAACGGACCCTGGCTCAGTGACCGGAACGGTAACCCGGTGATCTCCGCACTCAACGAGCCGCTGCTGAAATCACTGGCTGCCGCCGGCGGGGGCATTTACCAGCGCGCCGACTATCGCCAGCAGGATACCGACCGGATCCTGGACGAGGTGAAGGCACAGGCCCTGCCGGACACTGCCACCAATGAGCGCACGCGAGTCTGGAATGAACGGTTCCAGTGGCTGACCGGGCTTGCCCTGTTGCTGCTGCTGCCACTGTTTCGACGCACCCTGCCCGGCTTCCAGGTACACAACCCGTGAACGCGCACACGGGCTTCCGTCTCATCCTTCTGATCTGCCTGCTGGCGGACGTGACGCTGGCCAGGGCTTCCTGGTTCAGCAACCCGGAGCAGGAGGCGGCACGCAGGTACCAGGAGGGGGAATACAGCGAATCCGCTGCGGAGTTCAGCGACAATTACCGCCGTGGCGTTGCACTCTACCGGGCCGGTCATTACACCGAGGCAGGCAAGGCCTTTGCCAGTGTGGAACGCCCGGAGGTCAAGGCGGACGCGCTGTACAACCTCGGCAACAGCGACTTCAAACGCAGCGACTTCCAGGGTGCCGTCGATGCCTATCTGGCTGCGCTGGCATTGCAGCCGGAGGATGCCGATGCCCGGCACAACCTCGCGCTGGCCAGGAAGATGCTGGTGCAGGAACCGGAGAAGGAACCGGAGAAGGAACCGGAAAAACAAACCCCGGAAGAACAGGAGAAGAAGCAGGAACAGCAGCAATCAGAGCAGTCCTCCAGCGACAAAAAGCAGGAGTCTGAAAAATCCGAGGAAGAAAAGCAGAAAGAGTCGAAACAGTCTTCCGAGCAGAAGCAGGAATCCAAACAGTCTTCGGGTGAAAAACAGCAGGAATCGAAACAGTCTTCCGGCAAACAACAGCAGGAGTCCAAAGAGTCCTCGGGTGAAAAACAGGAGGAATCGAAGCAGGGTT
>CAZMAK010000034.1:0-20086 GCA_964564245.1 uncultured Ectothiorhodospiraceae bacterium
AGCCAGACATACTGGTCCGGCGTGTCCGGTCCGAAGTGGATGTCCGCCACGTCACGCAGGTAGACCGGCTTGCCCTGGTGCAGACCGACCACCAGTTCGCCCACCTCGCCGGGACTGGTCAGGAAGGTACCGGCCTGTACCGGGATCTCGCGGTTGTCGGTGACGATGTCGCCGGCCGCGGTGGAATGGTTGGCGCTGGTCAGCGCCGCGCGCAGGTCATCCAGCGCAATGTGACTGGCGGCCAGCCGTGCCGGATCGATCTGCACACGCACCACGCGCGAGACGGCGCCGATGGTGTAGACGTCACGCGTGCCGGGCACCCGCTTCAGTTCCGCCTCGACCGCGTGTGCCACCTGGGTGAGTTCATAACCGCCGCGCGACTCGTCGTCGGTCCACAGGGTCAGCGTCACCACCGGGACATCGTCGATACCCTTGGGCTTGACGATCGGCTGCCCGATGCCGGCACCGGGCGGCAACCAGTCCTGGTGCGAATAGATCGCGTTGTACAGGCGCACGATGGCGTCGGTGCGCGGCTGTCCCACCTGGAACTCCACGGTCAGTACCGCCATACCGCGCCGTGATACCGAATAGATGTGCTTGACGCCCTCGATCTCCGACAGCACCTGCTCGGCGGAGGTCGTCACCAGGTGCTCGACCTCGCGCGCGCTGGCGCCCGGGAACGGAATGAATACATTGGCAAAGGTGACGTTGATCTGCGGCTCTTCCTCACGCGGGGTCACGGTCAGCGCAAACAGGCCGAGCAGGATGCCGACCAGCGCGAGCAGTGGCGTGATTTCGCTCTGCAGGAAGCGTCGCGCAAGGCCGCCGGAAAACCCGAGGCGCTCATTCATGCGCGGAGCTGCCCTGTGCGTTTTTCAGCTCGATGGCGGCCTGCACCGGGTCGAGTGCAACCCGCTCGCCGGCCGACAGCCCTGCCAGGATTTCCTGGCGGTTCCCGTCGACCACGCGCCCCGGGCGTACCTGGCGCAGGTGAATGCCGGCGCTGTCCACGACGTACACGCCGGTGACCTCGCTGCGGTGCACCAGCGCCTGCACCGGCACCAGCACACGCTCCATGGTGCCGGTACTGATCACCACCTTCACCGACATGCCGGGATACAGCGGCTGTTCCAGCGGCGGCAGCTGCAGTCGCACCAGGAAGCTGTGCGTATCGGCGTCGGCGCGTGGCGAGATGGTGAGCTTCTGTGCCGCCACCCGCGCCTGGTCCGGACCGGGCAGGATCACACTCGCCTCCTGCAGCCGGCGCAGGCTTGCCATGAGACTTTGTGGTACCTGCACGGAGACGCGCAACGAATCCAGTGACAGGCCGGTCATCAGCGGGGTACCGGGCTGCACGGTCTCGCCCGGCTCGACCTGGCGCGTGACGACGATCCCGCTGTAGGGCGCCCGGATCAGGGTGTGCTCCAGCTGTTCCCGGGCCGTTTCCACCTGTGCACGCGCGGCGGTCAGGCCGGCCTTTGCACTCTTGAATTCGGCATTGGCTGAGTCCACCGCGGACTGGCTCACGGCCTGCTGCTTCAGCAGGGTCTGCTTGCGGTGCAGGTCGTCGGCGGCCTTCTGGTAACGGGCCAGCGCCTCCTGCAGCCCGCTGTTGGCCCTGGTGAGGCCGGCCTGCTGCTCGGTATCGCGCAACCGCACGATCACCTCGCCCCTGGGCACATAGTCATCCACGTCGAAACGCACCTCGACCACGCGCCCGGCGGTCTGGGCGGCGACCGTGGACTGGTTCACTGCCTCGACAAGTCCGTCGAGCAGGGTCTCGTCCGGGACCGCAACCCGGTCGGCCGGGGTGGTCTCCAGCCCGGCCGCGCCAGCCGCCAGCGACCACAGCAGCAGGGTTGCGGCCGCCCATTGCAGTTTTCGGGAAAGTCCGGGCATGTCAGGCTCCAGTGCGTTGGACAGTGATTTCACTCTAGTACAATCTGTTGTATTTACTTAAAAATATTCCCACTTCACGCGGGCGGGGTGTGGTCGTTACTGCTGCTGCCGCGCCGCTTACACAGGTAGAAAGACAGCACCACGATCAGGACGAGCAGAAAAATGCCCGTCCGGCTCCGTGCATCCAGTGACAATTCCATCGCCACATCGCCTCCTGTTACATATTGGCATATTATTAATTTCTAACATATAGGTATAGGCCGGTAACGGGGTTTTCAAGCAAGGGATGTGCGGCATTGTGACGCAGTGCACAGGATCTCCGGCAGGCGGAGACGGCGACGCCGCTCAATCCCGCCCCGGCCGGACAACCGGATTCCCAGGGGCCTGTCGGACCTGGGACTGATCTACTGCGCCGCTGTACCACCGGCTCGCTATGATCGCCCAAATCCGACAGGCTCCTAGCGGAACAGCAGGATCGCGGCCAGGGCCGCCAGCACCAGTGCGATGACGGCAATCACCGTGACCCGCTGTTGCATGCGGTCCTGTTGCTGGAGTCGCGCAAGGATCTCCTCGAACTGTTTCTGCTGGAGCGTGTGCTCCGTCTCGAGCCGCTGTTCCTGCGCCGTAAGCCGCCTGGCGGTCGTATCGAAGTGACTGGCCGCCACCGAGCGGTACGTTTCGAGCTGATGCACCTGCCCGTCCATTTCCGAGTGCAGACCCGTCAACCCGTCCTGGAGGGTTTCGAACCGGCCAGTGGTTTCCGTCAGGGTGGATTCCAGTGCCTGGATATGCTGTTCCGTCGATTCAATCCGGCGGGCGAGTTCATCACTCCTGGATTCGTGGCGGCTGGCCGTCTCGGCCAGTTCGGTCCTGAAGGCCTCTAACTGGTCTCGTGCGGAATCCTGAAGGAACTTGATCTGGTTGTGCCGGGCGTCCAGCCGGCTGGTGGTCTCGGCCAGGGCTTCCTCCAGCGCCGAGACCCGCTCGTGTTCCTCCGTGCATGCCTCTTCCACCCCGGCAAGCCGTTGCTCCGCCTCATCCAGCCAGTCGGCCTCTGTCGCCCTGGCAGCCTCGGCCTGCCGGTGGGACTGTTCCAGTACCTCGATCCGGTGCAGCTCCGTCTGCCTGAATTGCTCGGCATCGGCACGAATCCGTTCCAGTGTGCCGGCATGGCTCTGGTTGGCCGTGGTGAGAAGCAGGATGTCCCGTTCGAGATCCTGCAGGCGTGGTCGGAACTCTGCCCGCTCCGCGCGGGATTTCCGGAAACCGGTAATGACCCTGCGCCAGTATTGCGTGATGTTACCCAATCGCATTACCTGCTAATTATTGTATTGTTATTCTTGCCTTTTGTGGCCAGGCTCTGGCCTGTACCACCATCCGGAGTATAGTTTCCGGTGAAACGATATACCAGAATCACACAACTATACGCTATCCAGGGTGCCTGTCTCGCGCTTGAGGTGTGCCGGCTTGTTACTGCAGAATAACAGTTTCATCCATCCCCTGCCGGACGCAGGCCTCTGCTGTATCCATCCGGACGGCGTACCTGCAGGCTCATGAGTCGTCATACCGAAATCAAACAGAAGGTCTTGCGTGGTGTCTTTGAGGATAACGCAGGCATCCCGCGTTCCTTCCATGGCAAGGGGCGATCCAGGGACGCGCCGGTAGCCCGGCCCTCCACCCGCACCCATGTCTACCGGCGGGCGGCCCTGGTCTTCGTACTGGGCCTGGTCACGCTGCTGGGCATCAATTTCCGGCTGGTGAGGGTTGACGGCACCGGACCGGTCGCCATGCAGGTGGCAACCATGCCCCCCCTGCAGTTTCCCACCCTCCCGCCCGGCCTGCTGGCCGGATCAACGGAGGAACCGGCCACCGGCCCCGAACGGCTGGCCGACGGCCAGAGTGTGCGCGCAGCGGCACACCCCGTCAGCCCGACCGGTCAGTACGACGCCATGCTCGCCCGGCTCGGCATCCCGGTGGCGGACCTGTTCAATCTCGAGATCCAGACGATTGTCATCGACCCGGGGCATGGGGGCATCGACCCGGGTGCCACCGGGCACGGGGGCCTGGAGGAAAAGGACGTCGTCCTGGACATTGCAAAGCGGCTCCGCGACAAGCTGGTCCGGTCCGGTCACTATCGTGTCCTGCTCACCCGCGAGGATGACCGCAAGGTGTTCCTGAAAGAGCGGGTGGCCTTTGCCAAGGAGAACCACGCGGACCTGTTCATCTCGATCCATATCAATTCCCTGCCGGACGGGGCCGGAAATTACAATTACGTCGAGACGTACTATTTCGGGCCGCACGCCGACCGGCGCGCGCTCGAACTTGCGGAGCAGGAAAACCGGGACTCGGATTACCGCATGGCGGACTTTCGCCAGGTCATCGCCCGGATCGGCGACACCCTGAAGACCGAGGAGTCGAAGCAGCTCGCCGGATCCATCCATGACCACCTGTACGGCAGCCTCCGGCACCGCGTCCCGGGGCTGCTGGACGCCGGGTCAAAGGCAGGACCGTTTGTGGTACTGTTGGGCGTCGAGGTACCCAGCGTACTGGTGGAGGTCTCCTGTATCAGCAACCCGGCGGAGGAAACCCGGCTGGGCACCCCCGCCTACCGTGACCATGTCGCGGACTACCTGATGGCCGGCATCACCGGCTATCTTGAACAGCGCACCAACCGAAGATCGATTGAGAGAGGACTCACGCAAAATGTCGCCGAGCAAGAAAGATAACATGCTGTATGTCGGGATCGACCTGGGCACGTCCCGGTCAGTGGTATCCGCCAGCAACGGGAACCGCCAGTGGGTGGACAGTTACGTGGGCTGGCCCAAGGACTTCGTGGCCAGGAAGATGCTCGGCAAACGCGTGCTGTTCGGCAGCGAGGCACTGGAACACCGGCTTGCACTCCACCTGACCCGCCCGTTGCGCAACGGCGTCATCACGGAGGGCACCGAGCGCGACGAGGCCGCCGTGCACGAACTCATCGACCACCTGGTCGAGCTGGCCGGCGCAGGCCCGGACGACGAACTCTGTATCGCGGTCGGCGTGCCGGCCGAGGCGCTCAAGGTCAACAAGATCGCCATCCGCAACGCCGTGGCCCGGCACGCGAAAAAGCTGATGGTGGTCTCCGAGCCCTTCTCCGTAGCCTATGGCCTGGGTGCACTGGACAACACCATGATCATCGACATCGGTGCCGGCACCGTGGACTTCTGCATCATGCACGGCACCGTGCCGACGGAAGAGGACCAGCGCAGCATCCTCATGGCGGGTGACTACCTCGACGAACAGTTGCTCAAGCTGCTGACGGAAAAACACCCCGAGGCCGACTTCTCCCTCAACACGGTACGCAAGTTCAAGGAGAAGCACGGATTCGTGGGAGATTCGAAGCGACGCATCAAGATCGAGGCCCCGGTGGACGGAAAATTCACGGAATTCGACGTCACCAACGAAATGCGCAAGGCCTGCGAGAGCTCCATGCCCGCGATCGTCGAGACCGCCATCGACCTGATTGCGAGCTTCGATCCGGAATTCCAGGAAACCGTGCGCAACAACATCATCGTGGCCGGCGGCGGCAGCCAGATATCGGGACTGGAAAACTATCTCGACGAAGCCCTCAAACAGTTCGGCCCCTGCAAGATCACCTGCATCACCGATCCGCTGTATGCCGGCGCGGACGGCGGCCTGCAGCTGGCGATGGACATGCCCGAGGAATTCCTCGAAAAGCTGTAAGGCGACCGGGTGCGGTTCGGACCAGCTCCACAGGACCGGACCGCATACGGCAGCACATCGCCGCCGGGGCGGCTCCTACTTCACAGCCTGCAACGCCCGCAGTGTGCCCAGCAGCCGGTGCAGCGCCGCGGCGTCACTGCCGGTGGGCAGGATCATCGCATCACCGGCGTCCGTGTCGAGCGGAGAGTAATTCCGCAACTGGTGTTCCAGCACCTCGACACCGGCCTCCGAGGCGTCCGCCTGCTCGCGCTGACGCGCCGAGACACGCCGGCGCAATTCCTCCTCCGCTGCCTGGCAGGCGATGATGCAACAGCGCATGCCACGGCGGCGGGCCAGGGCAAGAAACGGCTCGCGTTGCGCAGCCTGCAGAAACGCGGCGTCGACGATGACCGTGTAACCGGCCTCGAGCACGACCGTGGCCAGTTGCAGCAGGTGTGCATAGGTGCGTTCCCCGGCGGCACGATCGTAGATGCCCTGCGCTATACCGGCAGGGCTGCGCGCCCCGGCCGCCAGGCCATGCAGGCGCCTGCGTTCGATGTCGGAGCGGATGCGAATGGCGGGCAGCTGCTCCAGCAGGAAGTCGCTGACCGTGGTCTTGCCGGAACCGGACAGGCCGTGCATCAGCAACAGGACCGGTGACCCGGTATGCGTGTAACGCCCGGCCAGCTCGAGATAGGCCTGGAAATCCTGCAGGATCTGCGCCCGTTCGCCTGCCGTCACGTCCGGCTGGTGCGCACGCAGGCAGTCGACCTTGGCGCGCACCATGGTGCGGTACAGGCGGTAATAGCGCAGTAACGCCAGCCCGGCATAGTCCCCGCTGCGCTCCAGCCAGCGATTCAGGAAGCGGCTGGCGAGCGCGGGCCGGTCTCGATGATCCAGGTCCATCACCATGAACGCCACCTCGCTGATGATGTCGATCCAGCGCAGGTTCGCATTGAACTCGATGCAGTCAAACGCCAACGGGACACCGTCCACCAGCGCGACGTTGCGCAGGTGCAGGTCACCGTGGCATTCGCGCACGAACCCGCCGTCCTTGCGCGCCTGGAACCGCGCCTGCAGTTCCCGGAATTGTTGTTGTGACCGGTTCTGCAGGGCCGCCAGGCGGTCCCGCCCGTGCGGATCGGTCAGGATGGCGAGTATCTGGCTGAAATTTTCCTCGACCGGCGCCTGCACCGCGGCGGGTGACCCGTACGCCTGGTCCGGACCGGCGACCGCCACGGCGGCGTGAAAATCCGCGATGCGCAACGCCAGCGCATCGATGTGGGCACCCGTCAGCCGGTCCGCATCGAGCAGGCGATCGAACTGTGCCTCCTGGTCGAACTGGCGCATCTGCACCGCGTACTCGATCACCTCCCCGTCCCCGCCCAGGCACGGGCCCGCATATACCGGGACGACCGCGAGGTAAAGCTCCGGCGCCAGCCGGCGGTTGAGTCGCAACTCCTCCTCGCAGTAGCGGCGGCGCCGGTCGAGCGTGGAAAAATCGAGAAACCCGAAGTTCACCGGTTTCTTGAACTTGTAGGCAAACCCGCCGGTGAGCAGGATGATGGAGATGTGGGTCTCGACCCGCTCGAAACGCGTTACCGGATGCGGGAACAGCGCGGGCCGCTGCAGATCCTCAACCAGTTGATGCAGGGTATCCGCCATCGGTTCCGGCACCGCGCCGGCTCAGGCCACGCCGGTGGCGGCGACCTTCGCAATGCGCGCGTGGTATTCCCTGCCAAGCCGCAGCAGGATCAGCAGCCATAACAGGCACACACCCAGTACCAGCCAGCCCAGTTGCCGGGCAGTGACGGTCCACGGCAGCCACTGGGTGAGCAACAGGATCAGTACCGAACCAAGCACCTTGAACAGGCGGTATCCGAACATGTCGATCCAGGCCTTGGCCTGGAAGATCAGCACCGGGCTGATCGGGATGTAGAGCAGTTCCTTGGAAGCACGGTTGATGGAATAGGACAGCCCGCGATCGGAGATCTTCAGAAAGGCGCCGGCCTGCAGCGTGGCGTGTGCCAGGTACCAGAAACTGCCCGCAATGACTGCCAGCGGCTGCACGAACAACCCGCCGAGTGCGCCCAGCCAGCGGTGCACCAGCGGCGTGATGAACAGATTGATGGCAATGGCGACGGCACTCAACAGGCTGAAGAACCCCCCCAGGTAGGCGGTGCGCGCATCGCGCCCGATGATCGCGGCCTCCACCACCTTCATGAACTGGAACTCCACCAGCGGCTCGACCATTTGCGCCAGCAGCAGGATCAGGGCAATCAGGAACAGGTAGCGGTGCCGGAGGATGGTGCGCCAGCCACCGCTCTGCCGCTCCGGGACACCATTGCCGTCGCGCACACCGTCATGCTCGATGTAGAGCCCGAGCCGGCCCATCAGCAGCGTCAGTAGCATGAGCACCGCGATGATACCGGCCGCGACCGGCAACAGTTGCATGGTATTCAGGCCAAAGTCCGTGATCAGGGCATTCGACATACTGCCGCCGACCACCCCGCCCAGCAGTCCGCCGGTGCCAATCAGCCCGTACCAGCGCTTGCCGGACGTGGTGTCGTAGATCGTGTTGGTCAGGCTCCAGAACTGCTCGACCAGAATCACACTCATGATGTCGACAAAGATGTAAAAAGCGAAAGCCTGTACAAAGCCGCCATGGCCCAGTTGCGTATAAAACATCAGCAAACAGGCAATGATGACGATACAGGTAGCAAGCACCACGTTGATGCGCGAATAGCGCGCCACCAGCCGGTGATAAAGGCTGATGATGAGACCCAGTACCGCGGCCGTCGCAATCCACACGTACGGAAGATTTACACTGCCCAGCGCACTGAGGAACAAAGAGCGACTCGCCGGTTTCAGATGATAGAGCGCGCAGATAATGAGGAAGAAATTTGTGAACAGCAGCACACCACGAATGACCTGAACCATGCGAAAATTGTTCATTAGCATTGACTTATATTTTAATTCGGGTAACATGGTGCCTTTATTCGCGCCCAGGAGATGAAACATGCTGAAGGGAATACTCAAGGCATTTGCATTTTCCCTCGGAATAATCCTTACAACTCAAATCGCTTCCGCGCATAACACCTATCCCAACCTGCGGAATGCCAACAATCCGACGCTTCAGAAACAGCTGGAAAAACGGCTCAAACGCCTGAAACTTGACACTGCGGTACGCAAGGGCCATCTCGCCGTTGCGCTGGTCGATGTTACCAATCCGCAACACCCGCAACTCGCCCAGGTCAACGGCGACGAAATGATGTACGCCGCGAGCCTGCCGAAGATCGCCATCCTGCTGGCCGCATTCGAACGCGTACATGAAGGCAAGCTCAAGCTGAACGATGAAACGCGCCAGCTGATGATCGACATGATCCGCTATTCGAACAACCAGGCGGCGACGAAACTCATACACATGGTGGGACGCGAGTATATCAACACCGTGCTGCGCTCGCCGAAGTACCGGCTCTATGACACGCGCTACAACGGCGGCCTGTGGGTCGGCAAGGAATACGCGCATGGCGTCGCGTACCAGCGCGATCCATTGCACCACCTGTCGCATGGCGCCACTGCAGTGCAGGTGGCCCGCTTCTATTACCTGATGGAGACCGGTCAGCTGGTCACGCCACAGTTGTCGCGCGAGATGAAGGCCATCATGGGCGATCCGGGCATTCACCACAAGTTCGTCAAGGGCCTGGAAGAGTCGCACATCGACGCGCAGGTCTACCGCAAATCCGGTACCTGGCAGAACTGGCACGCCGACAGCGCAATCGTTCAGCATGACGGTCGCACCTATATCGCCGTCGCCCTGGCCGAGAACCCGAAGGGCGGCGAGTGGCTGAAGGAACTGATCAGCGAAATGGATGGCATCATCTTGCACCGGCCGCTGCAGAGTGCAGGCCTCGCAGTAGCGCGTGCAGGCGAGTAGCCAGGGTCTGGTGGTCGACCGCCGAGTTCTTCTTCAGCACGTTTGAAGTCAGCGTGACGAGGTAGTACAGCTGCGGATCTCCCGCCGGCGACTCCACGATCGCCACCGAGTTCATCAGGTTCAGCTTGTTGCCCATATACTTCAGGCACTCGTAGCCCGGTTCGGGCTTGCAGCGATACAGCGACCCCGACTTGAAATACACCGCCGCCCGGTTCAGCGCCGGTGACGAGGCGTAGCGAATGCGCCACTGGGTCATGTACATAAGCCGCTTGATCTGCAGGCTCGACCAGGCATCGACCAGCCGGCCCTGCTCCATCCGCACCAGGTAGTGCATCAGCTCGCGCGTGGTGCAGACACTGTTGGTACCCGGCACGCGGTGCTTGCCCTCCGCGGTGAAAAAGCTGCCCTGGCGCAGGTTCTCCACGTCCAGACCGTTGCGGGTGACCGGCGTCAGCAGGCTGTCCAGCAACAGGGTATGCAGCGCCTCGCGGCTGGTGTCGCGGAAGAAGGCCTGCTTGCGCTCCTCCGATACCGGGTAGTCGATACCGAAGTGCCGTAGCAGCAACAGTTGCTCGATCACCGTACTGGCCGCCGCATTGGAACTGGCCGACAGCATCCAGTCGAGATAGCTCCACAGGTTGGCGGTGTCACCCGCCTGCAGCCTGCGACGCGGCATGCGATTGATCTCCGGCTTCCAGAACGGCACCTTGTGATGGTCGCTGCGGATGAAATCATCCGCCGTCACCTGCGTGTTCTTCAGCACGCGGATGCGGGCGTCGATGTCATCCGGGTAGAGATCGGCCAGCGTCTGGAACACCGCCAGCGCCACCATCAGCTTGCCCACGCTGCCGGGATTGCGCCGGGTCAGTGGTTTGTGTTCCGCGTACCGCGGGTGATCCGGGTCGCTGAGATCGAGCACGCTGATGCTGTAGTTTTCCGCCGCTTTCCCCAGCAGGCCGACGACCCTGCGGGTCAACTGTTCATCCGGCTCCGGCAGGGTGAAATCCGGCTGCTGCTGCAGGCGCAGTTGCACCTGGGCGGTCGTGAGCCAGGCGCCCGGCTGCAGGCGATTGCCGGTCACCTTGCCTTCCCTTGCCAGGCGGTAACCCTCCAGCCGCGCGATACCCGTGTCGGTATAGCCGTCGATGGGATAGGCACGAACGGGCCCGCCACTCGCAGCCAGCACGCAGGCCGCGAACAGCCCCTGCATCAAGCCCTGTAATCGCATCATGCTCATCCGCTTCCTGCCCGGTTGTCACGGCCACAGCATAGCGCAGCCGGCCCCTGCACCAAATTTCGTCCCGCACACATCCGGCTCTCCCTTCCCTCAACCGTCCGGTGCACCGGACGGCGGTTGATGCAAATCGACCGGCAGGTCGCGCCCCGCGTCGGTGCCACGGTCCATATCGATCAGGTACTGGCTGCGGCGCGCGCGCCGGCTTTCCACGAACGGGCGGATCTGGAACAGCTCCAGCCGGCCGGCACGGAAACCGAACTCGATATCCGCCGGCGACGGGCGCCGGTCCGCGGCGGCCGGCATGGGAAAGCGCTGCTCCACGTCCGCGGCCAGCGCACGCAGCTGTTCGATCTCGGCCGGTTGCAACAGCGTATCGCGGCCGCTGGCCGGCACCTTGCGCATGCCGCCGGACGGCTCCGGTTCGGCACGTAACGGGGCGGTGGCCTGGGCCAGCAGGCGCACGTCACCGGTGGCACGCTCGACGCGCAGTTCCTCGGCCGCCTGCCCCTCGACCGCACCGCCCACGCCCTCACTGGCGGCAATCGACAGCCAGCGCCGGTCCCCGTTTTCCACGTCGGTCGTCACCATGACCCCGGACTTTTCCGAGGCAAAGGTCTTCAGCAGCAGCACCGCCGGATACACGTGTTCCGGCTGATCCATGTGCGCCTGGCGCCAGGCATAGGCACGTTCCGTAAACGGCGACGCCCACACCTTGCGGATCGCCTGCAGCACCTTGTCGAAACCAACCACGTTAGGCAGCGTGAGGTTCAGGCCCGCGCCGGAGAACCCGGGCAGGTCCTCGACATTGGTGTCACTGCGCACGAACACGCCGGTCCGCTCAGGATCGCCGAACACATCCTGCATGGCCGAGCGCAGGCGCTCGCGAAACGCCGCGCCCGGATCGGTGCGGGTAATCCAGTCGCGCAAACGCGCCAGCAACGCGCGCGTCCCGGCCGCGCGCTGTGCCGGGTCCGTGACGGCGCGCAAGCGGGCGTATTCGGATCGCATCCAGTCGAACGCCGTCGGGCCGCCCGCCTCGACCGGCTGCTGCAGCAGCTCGCGAAACACACCGAACGGGATGACCAGCCCGGGATTCACCGCCTCCGGATAGTACTGTTTCAGTTCCCCCAGATTGGCCGCCTTGGGACCGACGATGCGCCCCGAATCGGTGGCGCGCACCTGTTCCAGCGGCAGCAGGCCGGTCTGCGCAAGGTCGAGCTTGTCCAGGTCCGGGCGGATGACCACCTCGGCAGTCAGGTCCTGGCGGCCGAAGATTTCGTCCCATTGCGGACCGTCGGCCTCGATGCGTACCGTAGCCTGCGGACTGACGGCAAGCACGATCTGCTCACCGAGATGGGACCGGAACAGGCCCTCCAGACTGTCGTCCACCACTACGTTGGGGATACCGAGATTGCGGGCCAGCAGCTGCACGTGCGACAGCGAGTTACCCTCGCCGCGCGTGAGTATCCCTGCAATCGGTGGCAGTTCCGGTGTGGTGGACGCCAGCAGGTAGATACCGTCCTTCCGGTAATCCTCGCCGGCCGGCGGCGCGCCCAGCAACCGGCCACGGGCCAGCCCCGGGTTCAGCCCGCGCAGGCCGGCGGCGATCTCCTGCCCGAATGCGAACTGCTTCACCCCCAGCATGCGGTTGGCATCCGCCAGCAGCGTATCCAGTACCCGCGTGAATCCCAGCAGCGGACTGCCACGCAGCCGGTCCGGGATCAGGTGCGAGGCCAGTGGCGTCAGGTCGAGCCATTGTTGCACGGTCGGCCCGAACTGGAAGTCCAGCGCACGCTGCGCCCATTGCGGTACCCGTGCCAGGTAGTGCAGTGCCGCGTAGTAATCCCCGGCGTCGAGGTGGTCGTTCGCTTCCAGTGCACCAATCTGCCGGTCAATGCTGTCCCACTCCCGTTGCGACACGAGGCCGCTGGCAAACAGCGACATGCCGAGCGAATGCAGCCATTGCAGGCGCGTGTAACGGTCGGCCTGCGGCAGCGTCTCCGGCAACCGGTTACCCAGCGCGTATGCCTCCTGCTCCAGCGCCAGGTTTGCCTGCAGCAGGCGCAACTGGTCCGGAGAGTTGTATTGTGCGGACTGCAGCGCCTCGGACCGGAGTTGCACCGCTGCCTCCGCGGCGATCTGCAGGCGTTCGTCCAGCGCAGCGGCCTTGTCCAGCCGTGTCGCCAGGGCATGCAAGGTGCGCCTGACGGCCCTGCTGTGACTCTCCGTGGCCAGTTCCTCGAGCTGGCGGATGACCGTGCGCGGCGCATACAGGGTTTCGAGTGCGTTCGCCAGTTGCCGGTATTGCTCCGCCAGTTGCGGCAGGCCCTGCCTGGCCACGTAGTCGCGCACCCGTTGCGGATCACCGGCATCCGGCAGGCCATGCAGCTTGATACGCAGGGTCTGGAAGCCCGGATCGGCATCCGCGATCTCCGTCGCCAGTTCGCGGATCGTGACCGAGGTCTGCGGCTCCATGGCCACCGGCAGCAGGCGCGCGGCCTCACGGAGCAGCAGGAAACGCGACGGGTCCTTCCAGTCCGGGTCCTGCAGCAGGCCAAGCAACAATACGCGCGCACCGGCGCGTTCATCCTCGACCTGCAACGCCCCGCGGTAATATCGCGCCTGGCGGAATACCCAGCCGTCGTCGTTGCGGACCAGGAACTGCTCCAGCAGGACCTGGCGCAGGGTATCGAGCTGCGGATAGGCGCCGATGAAGGACAGCGTATTCAGACCGGTCAACAGGGTAGCCACCTGGTAGCCCTGTGCACGGATGGCCAGGGTATTCGCGCTCCACTCGCCGTGCTGCACCCCGCCGCCGTGCTTGCTGCAGGCCCCCTCTTCCGGCGGCAGCACGCTGCCGTCCACACAGAACCAGCGAATGCGCGTAAACGGACCGTGCAATGTGGTCTTCATGTGCTCGATCATGGCGCGCATTTGTGCGGGTTCCAGCCGCGCCGGCACGGAATCCGCCGCCAGGGCCGCCTGTATTCCCGCACCTGACAGCAACAGGAGCATGAACAGATAGCGTGGGGAAATCGTGGGTTTCATGTGCTTTCGATTGCTGCCGTGCGGTAACCGGACCTGCCTGCCTTCCGGATGGTGGAGAAATAACGGACTGGCCAGGATTCAGCGGCGGGTACGGTGTCGTACTGTGGACAGGTGGTTCATACAGGTACCACTGTAAGGCCGGGGCTCCGCGTATGCAATCACCCGCACGGCGCTCTTCCCTGAACGGGTGGCCGGTGTCAGCCAGCTTCCGCCAGCAGCCGGTCGATCATCCCCTGCGCCTGGCCAAGGTATCCGCCACCGAACAGGTTGAGGTGATTGAGGATGTGGTAGAGGTTATAGAGCGTCCTGCGTACCGGGTAACCGGCATCCAGCGGCCAGGCCGCTGCGTAGGCGGAGTAGAACGCACCGTCAAAACCGCCGAACAGTTCGGTCATGGCGAGGTCGGCCTCACGATCCCCGTAGTACACCGCGGGATCGAAGAGGGCCGGTTCGCCGGACTGTGTATACGCGAAATTTCCGCCCCAGAGATCGCCGTGCAACAGGGACGGCCGTGGCGTGTAGCCACCGAACAGGCGGGGCAGGCAATCCAGCAGTTTTTCCCCCTGCTCCTGCAACCGGCCGCCATGTCCATTGCGTGCCGCCAGCCCCAGCTGGAACTGCAACCGGTGCGTACGCCAGAATTCCACCCAGTCATCGGCCGGCGTGTTGACCTGTGGCGTGGAGCCGATGGTGTTGTCGCGTGTCCAGCCATAACGGTCCCGGGTGATGCGATGCAGGGCGGCCAGCCCGGTGCCCAGTGCGGCGGCATCGCCTCGCCCGCCCAGTGGCAGGTATTCCAGCACCAGCCAGGCGGATTCTGCGTTACTGCCGGCACACACCGGTTCCGGGATTTTCAGCGCATCACAGCGTCGCAGTTCCGCCAGCCCGGCCGCCTCGGCGACAAACATATCCCGCAGGCGTGCGTGGTTGAGCTTGACGAAATAGTCGGTATCGCCATGGCGAATACGCTGTGCCTGGTTGATGCAGCCGCCACCGACCGCGCCCAGCGGCTGCAACGGCGCGGTGACGCCGGTTGCCGCGGCGATGTCCCTGGCAATGTTTTCAAGGAGTGACATGGCGGAAAATGATCATACAACATCCGCGCGGCCCACGGAGTTTGGGCGATGGACCGGATGCCTGCACTTGTGATGCCTGCGCCTGGGTCTGCAGGCACCCCGCAGGAGCGGCATGCAGCCGCGATTGAATGTCGCGCCGGAGCCGATCGCGCCCGCAGGGCGCTCCCTACAGGGTCCGCAACAACCGGGCGGTGGTCATGCGTCCCAGTCCCAGTTGTTCGCAGGTCGTGGCGACGTGCTCCGCACTCACCGTGCGCCGGCGCACGTCGCACTCGCCGGGCTGCAGCTCCGGATCGATCGCGACCCCGGTCAGTTCGCGTGCCAGGCGTGCGGCAGCCTCGTGCTCGCTGAGCAGATTCTGCACACGCCTGGCGCCGCGCAGCTGCATCGCCGGTACCCGCTCCAGTCCCGCAAAGAGCGCATCCAGCGACTCGAACTCCTCCAGTAATGCAGCCGCTGTCTTTGCGCCGATGCCCGGTATGCCGGGGATGTTGTCCACCGCGTCACCGGTCAGTGCCAGCCAGTCGGCCACCTGTTCGGCGCGTACGCCGAGCCAGTCCGGCACCTTGTGGTAGTGATGCCGGCGGTTGCGCGAGTAGTCCCAGAGCAGGTCTCCCTCCCGCAACACCTGCGCGAGGTCCTTGTCGGCACTGAGTATGGCCACCGAAAAGTCGCGCGGCCGCAGCCGTGCCGCAAGCGTGGCGATGAGGTCGTCGGCCTCGTAGCGGTCGCTGGAATACGCGGCAATGCCCAGCGCCTCGACCAGCGTGCGGCAGAACCGGAACTGTCGTTTCAGCTCTTCCGGCGCCGCCTCGCGGTTGGCCTTGTAGGGCGGATAGATCTCGTTACGGAAGGAACTGGTCAGGCTTGCATCGAACGCCACGGCCAGATGCTCCGGCCTGACCTCGTCGAGGAACCCGGCCAGGAAACCCGCGAAGCCGTGCAGTGCGTTGATGGCATGGCCGTCGTTGTTGGTCAGCGTATCCGGAACGGAATAGTACGCGCGAAAGATATAGATACTGGCGTCAACCAGGTAGAGGTGGCGCGGCTTGCCGGCCACCTCAGGCGGTCAGTGCCAGACGGCTGTGCAGCGGACTGGTGCGCGGAAAGTGCGCACGCAGGAACTCCATCTGGTCGGCCAGCACGCGCCGGCCCTGCAGATAGATGTATTCGGCGTGTGTCGGGATGAACGGTACCGCCAGCAGCTGCAGGCCGGCCTGTTCCGGGGTACGGCCGGCCTTGTGGTTGTTGCAGCGCCGGCACGCGGTCACCACGTTGTTCCAGGTGTCCTGGCCGCCCTGGATCACCGGTGTCACGTGGTCGCGAGACAGGTCGCGCACGGGGAACGTCTCCCCGCAGTACAGGCACAGGTTCGAATCGCGACGGAACAGTGCCGGGTTGTTGAGCGGCGGCACGTAGGCCTCGCGCAGCTTGAGCAGTTCGCGGTTACGGCCGTGGGTGGCAATGATGGAATTGACCTCGATGACACTCTGGTGGCCGGTCCTTGCACTGATTCCGCCATGTACGCAGTACAACAGGGTACCGCAGGTGTAGGCGACCTGGCCCAGGTGGTAGAGCCGCACGGCATCCTGGTAGCCGACCCACTCGAGCGGCATTCCCGATACGTCCGTCCTCAATACCTGGTGACTCAAATCAACCATACAACCACTCCGGCTTGCCATCCCGGTTCCGGCGCTGGATACCATAAAACCAGCTAATTTGACCTGTCACGAGCCTAGCATGTTCAATAATCGTGCACCAGACGGCACGGTCCAGGTGCAATGCGGTTTTCCTGCACCGGGCGTTCCAGTAAGATGACACACCGATCAAGACGGGGGCAGCCAGTCACCATGGCAGAGAAACTGACATTCCGGCGCTACGCCGACGACGACCATACCTGGAAGCGGTGGTCCGAAGACATCTTCAACGAAGACCATTCCTACAAGTGCCCGACCTATGTGCACCGTACCCCGCCCTGCCAGGGCAGTTGCCCGTCCGGCGAGGATATCCGTGGCTGGTTGCAGATCGTGCGCGGTATCGAGAAACCGCCGGCCGGCATGACCTGGCAGGAATACGCCTTCCGCCGCTCGACCAGGGCCAATCCCTTCCCCGCCATCATGGGCCGGGTCTGCCCGGCGCCCTGCCAGGAGGGCTGTAACCGTAACGAGGTCGAGGATTTTGTCGGTATCAACTCGGTGGAACAGTTCATCGGGGACCACGCACTGGCCGCGAAGCTGGCCTTTGCCGCGCCGGAACGGGACAGCGGCAAACGGGTCGCCATCATCGGCGGCGGTGTGGCGGGCCTCGCGGCGGCCTACCAGCTGCGCCGGCTTGGCCACGGCGCCACCATCTTCGACGAACGGGCCGAACTCGGTGGCATGACCCGCTACGGCATCCCCGGTTACCGCATGCCACGCGATGTCATGGACGGCGAGATCCGGCGCATCCTGGACATGGGCGTCGAGGCCCGCATGAATACCCGCGTCGGGCGCGACATCAGTTTCGAGCAACTGGAACGGGACTTCGACGCCATCCTGCTTGCCATCGGCGCCCAGCAGGGACGCACCCTGAACATCCCCGGCGGCGACGCCCCCAACTGTGTCAGCGGCGTGGCCTTCCTGGCCGCCTTCAACGAGGGCCGCATGAAACACACGGCCCGCAAGGTCGTCGTGATCGGTGGTGGCGACACCGCCATGGACGTGGTCTCGGTGGCACGCCGGCTCGGCCACATCACCACCCCGCACGACAGCGATCGCCCCGAGGCGGTCATCCACAACCACACGGCACACGATGTCGCCGCCACCGCCAGCCGCGAGGGCGCCGAGGTCATGCTGATCTACCGGCGCCCGATCGAGAACATGCCGGCGGCCGAGCACGAACGCATCACCGCAAAAAAGGAAGGTATCGAGCTGCGTGGCAACCTCGTACCGGTGTCGCTGGTACTGGGGCCGGACGGCCGCGCCACCGCGCTGCGCGTGATCCAGGTCGACTGGAGCAGCGGCAAGATGGTCGAGAAGGCCGGCTCGGAGTTCGACATCGAGTGCGACCTGGTCGTACCGGCCGTCGGCCAGTCCGGCGACCTGACCGGGCTCGAGCAGTTCGACAACGGCCGCGGGCTGGTCGATGCCGATGCCTTCTTCCAGTTGCCGGACCGGCCGGGCTATTTCGCCTGTGGCGATATCGTCAAACCACACCTGCTGACGACCGCCATCGGCCAGGCCGCCGTCACGGTCGACAGCATCGACCGCTATCTGCAGCATACCGGGATCGACCGCCGTCCCAAGGTCGATGTGCATCACTTCAACCTGCTGGAGAAGCTGCGCGAGGTCTCGCTGGCCCCGGCCGAATACGGCCATGCGCAGGACTGGGGTACCGACGCCGCGGCGTACGCGGTACACAACTACGAGGACCGCTCGCAAAGCGAGATCATCCCGCACGAAATGCTGTTCCTGGGCCATTTCCCGTACACGCCCCGCAACCGGAGGGCCGAGACCGGGGTCGGTGCCGACGAGGTGCTGGGCCATTTCGAGGAACGTTTTCGTGGCCTGGATGAACCAGAGGCACAGGCCGAGGCGGACCGGTGCATGAGCTGCGGCATGTGCTTCGAGTGCGACAATTGCGTGATCTACTGCCCGCAGGACGCGGTCAAGCGCACCCCGAAGGACAAGGCCACCATGGGCCGCTACGTGTATACCGACTACGACCGCTGCATCGGCTGCCACATCTGTGCCGAGGTCTGCCCGACCGGGTACATCAATATGGGCATGGGCGTCTAAAGCAAAAAGGGGCCGGATACATTTTTCTTTTTTCTGGAGAAAAAAAGAAAAATGTATCCGGCCCCTTTTTGCCTCCAGCGTGAAAAAAGTCGACCCGGTCACTTTTTTTTCACCGGAAGATGACTTAGTATTCCCGCACCGGTCATGGTCTGGCTGCCCAGCCCGCCCTCCGGTAACCAGTCAAACACTATCATGTAACTTGCCCCGGGCTCCCAGCACGACAAGTCGCATCGGAGATTGCTATGCCGATACGTATTGCCGTGCCCCACGAAACCACTCCCGGTGAGCGCCGGGTTGCATTGATCCCCGCGGTCGCGGAACAACTCACCAAACAGGGGCTGCAGATCAGTCTCCAGGCCGGCGCCGGCTGCGCCGCCTACTATCGCGACCGCGACTACAACGGCGTCGAGATTGTGACCGACCGCGCCGCCCTGCTGGGCAGTGCCGATATCGTGCTGACGGTAAACCCGCTGACCGTCGAGGACGTCGGCCTGTTGCGCGAGGGTGCCATGGTGATCGGTTTCCTGCACCCGCATGAATTCGATGATCGCATCTGCGCACTGCGCGACCGCAACATCACCGGCTTTGCCATGGAACTGGTCCCGCGCATCTCGCGCGCGCAGAACATGGATGCCCTGTCCTCGCAGGCCTCGATCGGCGGCTACAAGGCCGCGCTGATGGCGGCCAACCGAACCGCACGCTTCTTTCCCATGCTGACCACGGCCGCCGGTACCATCCGCCCGGCCAAGGTGCTGATCATCGGGGTCGGCGTCGCCGGCCTGCAGGCCATCGCCACGGCGAAGCGCCTCGGCGCCATGGTCGAGGCCTACGACGTCCGCCCGGAGACCCGCGAACAGGTCGAATCGCTGGGCGCGAAATTCGTTGACGTGAAGGTCAACGCCGTTGGCGAAGGCGGCTATGCGCGCGAGCTGACCGAGGAAGAAAAGGCACGGGAACTGGCGGTCCTGACCGAACACGTGGTGGCCGCCGACGCCATTATTTCCACCGCCGGCGTACCCGGCCGGCCGGCACCGAAGATCATCACCACTGCCATGGTCGAGCAGATGAAACCCGGCGCAGTGATCATCGACCTGGCCGCCTACAGCGGCGGAAACTGCGAGCTGACCATCCCCGGCGAATCGTTCGGGCATGAGCTGGTCATGATCTACGGACCACTCAACGTACCTGCCATGATGCCGGTACACGCCAGCGAGATGTATGCCAAAAACCTGTTCAATTTCCTCAAGCTGATCATTCATGACGGCGAGATCAGGCCTGACTGGGAGGACGAGATCGTCACCGGCAGCGTGCTGACGCGCGACCGGCAGATTTACCACATACTCACCCGCCAGCGCATCGAGGGAGGTGCCGTATGATCGCCGGAATGACCGCGCTCTATATCTTCATGCTC
>CAZMAK010000035.1:0-3541 GCA_964564245.1 uncultured Ectothiorhodospiraceae bacterium
CTGTATCTCAGCGACAAGCACCGCATGGCGCTGACACTGCTGGAATACGGCCTGACCAACCAGGCCGGCTTCACGGTGATCAGTGGCGAAATCGGCGCCGGCAAGACCACGCTGATCCGGTACCTGCTCAACAACATGGACCGTGAATACACGGTCGGCCTGATTACCAACACGCACCGCTCGTTCGGCGAACTGCTCCAATGGATACTGCTGGCGTTCAACCTCGAACACAAGGGTATGAACAAGGTCGAGATGTACCAGCGCTTCGTCGACTTCATCATCGCTGAATATGCCCACAACCGCCGTACCGTCCTGATCGTCGACGAGGCGCAGAACATGGATGCGGAGACGCTCGAAGAGTTGCGCATGCTCTCCAACATCAATGCCGACAAGGACCAGGCACTGCAGGTGGTGTTGTCCGGGCAGCGTGAGCTGCGTGAAACGCTGCGCAGCCCCGCACTGGTCCAGTTTGCCCAGCGCATCGCCGTCGATTTTCACCTGGAACCGTTGTCCGGGGCGGAAGTGGCCGGCTACATACGGCATCGCATGAACGTCGCCGGCGGCGACCCGGATACCTTCACCGAACGGGCCTGTGCCGCCATCGAACGCTATACCGGCGGAGTACCACGCCTGATCAACGTGCTGTGCGACACCGCGCTGGTATATGGCTATGCCGAGCAGCGGCACCGCATCGACGCCCGGCTGATCACCGAGGTGGCACGCGAGAAACAGCAGGGTGGCATCTTTCCGGTCACCGTCGCGGCGGAACTCCTGCCCGAGGACGAGGAAGAGGTCGTGGAACCGGCACCGCCACCGGCTGCAGACAGCAGCGCAACCCCCGCTGTCGCCGAGCCCGCCGGTACGGACGGGGAAACCGTCGACGAGGCAGTCCCGGAGATCATCTTCGACAACCCCGAACCGCCGGATCCGGAGCCTTCGGACAACGTCACCCGGTTGCCTGACCGGCAGTCCGTACCCTCCGTGCCGGTCGACACGCTGTCCGAAGAGGAATACCGCTGGCGGCATGGCAAGCCAAAAAAAAAACTGCGGCTGGTGGTGTGCGCGGCAAGGCCAAGCTCAAGACAGTACTTGTCAGGGCTGCTAGAAAGCTGTGGTTTTGAGGTCGTCGCGGCACTGGACCTGGATGAACACGGACTGGCGGCAACGGACACGGACTCACTCGACCTGTTGCTGATCGACCGCGCGGCAGGCAACCACGTGCAGTCCACCCGGCTGCTCGACGCCCTGCCACACTGGCACGGCCCGGTGTTGTACAGCGATTCCGCCGCCAGCCTGCAGCAGGGCGATCCCGAGTACGGCCGGCAGCTGGCACATCGCATCCGCCTGCTCGCCAGCGCCCGCACACAGGCCCCCCGGCCGGTCTACCGGTAAACGCATGACCAGGCCGGTCATCCTGGTCGTTGGCGGAGCCGGTTACATCGGCTCACACATGGTGCTGGGCCTGCTGGGTGCCGGTTATCCGGTCGTCACCCTCGACAACCTGTCACGCGGCCATCGCGAACTGCTGCCCGGCGGGGATTTTGTTGAAGGCGATGCCGGTAACCCGACCCACCTCAGGGAAGTTTTTTCCCGCTATCCGGTCAGTGCGGTCATGCACTTTGCCGCCCATTCGCAGGTCGGTGAGTCGGTCGAACGGCCACTCATGTATTACCGCAACAACGTGGCCAGCACTATCACGCTGCTCGAGGCCATGCAGGATGCCGGTATCAGGCACTTCATCTTTTCCTCCAGCGCCGCCGTGTATGGCGAGCCGGTGCAGGTGCCGATTACGGAAACCCATCCGACGCAGCCGACCAATCCCTACGGTGCGACCAAGCTCGCAGTGGAACGGTTGCTGGCGGATTACAGCGCGGCCAGCGGCATGACATACAGCGTGCTGCGCTATTTCAACGCGGCCGGCGCGGACGTCTCGGGCAAGCTGGGTGAGCGCCACCGGCCGGAGACGCACCTGATCCCGCTGGTATTGCAGGTCGCCACCGGGGAACGCGAATCCATCCGGATCTTCGGCGATGACTATCCGACCGCGGACGGCACCTGCCTGCGTGACTACATCCACGTCTCGGACCTGGGCCGTGCGCACCTGCTCGCGCTGGAGGCATTGCTCGGTGGTGCCGGTAACTCCGTCTATAACCTCGGCAACAGCAGCGGGCATTCCGTGCGGCAGGTCATCGACACCGCGCGTGCAATCACCGGACACGCGATACCGGCCGGCATAGCCGCGCGCCGCGCCGGGGATCCAGCGGTGCTGGTGGCCGATTCCACCAGGATTCGCAACGAGCTGGGCTGGCAACCCGAGCATGAGCATATCGAGACCATTATCCGCAGCGCCTGGAAATGGCATCAACGCGAAGCCGGCTGAGGTGATCGCCGGCAGCACATGGCGCAGGCTGTCCCTGCTGCTGGCGATCACCTGGGCTGCCTGGATCTGGTACCTGTCATCTCAGTCCGCCCTGCCGATTCCGCTGCTGTTCCCGCTGCAGGACAAGCTGATGCACCTGGTTGCCTACGGCATACTGGGATTCCTGCTCATGGGATCGCGGCAATGGACGGCACCTTCCTTTCCGACCGCAGGCTGGCTCGGTGTCTGTGCCGTGTGCGGCCTGTACGGCGTGGTGGACGAGTTTCACCAGTCGTTCGTACCGGGACGCGATGCGGATGTATTCGACGTGTGCGCGGATGTCAGCGGGGCCCTGCTCGGTACCTGGCTGCTGGTCATGCTGCAGCGCGGCCTGGCGCGCCGGTTGCGCTGATCAGTCGCCTGCCAGGTTGCCGAGTCAGTCAACGTCCCGGCTGTCTGTATTTTGTCCTGCGCTCGCCCGCGGCTGTTTCATCTGTCAGCCAGGTATTGTGACCAGTCGCGTCCGCCATCACCGAACACCAGGAAAAACGGGTTCAGCAGGGATTCCTTCGTGTTGTAGCGCAGTGGTTGCATGTCGGTCGTGGTAACCAGGCCGCCGGCCTGCTCCACCACGCACTGGGCGGCGGCCGTGTCCCATTCGGAGGTGGGCCCGAGCCGCGGATAGATGTCCGCCTGCCCTTCCGCCACCAGGCACAGTTTCAGCGAGCTGCCCATGCCGACCATCTCGTGCCTGCCCAGCCGCTCGAGAAAGGCATCCAGCGAGCTGCCGCGGTGCGAACGGCTGCCAACCACCCGCACCGGCCCCGCGCCCAGCGGACGAACATGGATCGGCTGCGGTTCCCCGCCAGCCGTCTGCCGGAAGGAGCCCAGTCCGCGTGCCGCACTGTAGGTGATGCCGGTGACCGGCACATGAACCACGCCCAGCACGGGCACCCCGTCCTCGATCAGGGCGATGTTGACGGTAAACTCGCCGTTGCGCTTGATGAACTCGCGGGTCCCGTCCAGCGGATCGACCAGCCAGTACCGGGTCCAGCGGCTGCGTTCGGCATAGGGCAGGCTGGCCGATTCCTCGGACAGTACCGGGATCTCCGGTGTCAGTGCAGCCAGCCCGGCGAGGATGGCATGGTGCGAGGCGAGATCGGCCGCCGTCAACGGCGAATC
>CAZMAK010000035.1:3641-19783 GCA_964564245.1 uncultured Ectothiorhodospiraceae bacterium
GCCAGCTACAACCAGACAGCAGGTGGAACTTGATCCCTTGGCATGAAATCGACAGCGTGTTTCTGGACATGGACGGCACGCTGCTCGACCTGCATTTTGACAATCACTTCTGGCGCGAGCACGTGCCGCTGCGCTACGCCGAACGCCACCGGCTCGATCTGGAGGCAGCAAGGTCCGAACTGGTACCCCGCTTCCGGCTCAAGGAAGGCACCCTGGACTGGTACTGTGTCGAGTACTGGAGCCGTGAGCTGGGCCTGGATATCGCCGAACTCAAGCGCGAGGTCCATCACCTGATCGCCGTGCACGAGCATGTCACCGAATTCCTGCGCCGCACCCGTGCAGCCGGCAAGCGCGTGGTCATGGTGACCAACGCACACGAGAAAAGCCTGCAGCTGAAGATGGAGGTGACCGGGCTGGTGGACGCCTTCGACGCACTGGTGTGCTCGCACGACATCGGCTATCCGAAGGAAGACCTGCGCTTCTGGGAACGGCTCGGGGAAACCGAGCCGTTCCGCCCGGACACCACCCTGTTCATCGACGACAGCCTGCCGGTACTGCGCACCGCACACGCATTCGGCATCCGCCACCTGCTGGCCATCCGCAAACCCGACAGCCGCGCGCCGGCCCGCGATACCGGTGAATTCACCGGCATCGACAGCTTTCAGGAGATCATGCCGGTCCGTACCTGACCGGGATCAGGAAGCGGCGATCTGTGCGTCACGGGTGGCGGCGAACCGCTGCCAGCCCTTGAAGCGTTTCTTCACGTATTTCAGCAGCGCGGCATAGTCCTGGAAAAACAGGTCAAAGCCGTTCTCCGACGCTTCGTCGAACTCGCAATAGTCGTTGGTGTATTCGCGACAGATCATCGGCCGGTCCTCGTAGATGCCGCAGCGACCGTCCCCGAGCAGGTGGTTGCAGGGATTGTTGACCAGCAGGTACCAGCCGTCCTCGTCCTTGTAGGCCTGTATGTCCCTGTGTGAAAGCTGCCACAACAGGTGATCGAAGTCCTTCATCGAACGCGGTGTGACCAGTTCCTCGGTGATGTAGGTGCAACACTGCGAGTTGGTACAGAATCCGCACTTGTTTTCGGTCGTGATCTTCACGCCGACCGGTACATTCCTGACTGCGCTCATAACCCGGATCGTCTCCTGCTGTTTCCGAACAACGCGTGCAAGCCTACCACGAGACGGTAAAAATGGGGACAGACCACGTTTTCAGGCGCGGGCTGCAGCGTGGTTATTGCGCGGAGAATTCGAAACGGTCGTATAACGGACACTCGAACACCCGGCGCCCGGCGCACACGTGGATCTCGCGTCCTCCCACATCGATCACCAGATTGCGTCCCTTCCGGTACAGCCCGCCGGCCGCCACCAGCGTGGCCGAAACCTGCTCCGCCTCCCTGGCCGGCATGAACAGGGCCAGCACCTTCTCCTGGCCGGGCGTATCGGGGAAACTGCAGGTGACCGCGCCAAGCCCGCCGGGCAACAACTGCACGCCGGTTTCCAGTCCGCCCTCCCGGTATACGCGGATCGAACGCACGACCGCCAGCTGCATGGAATGGCGGTTGTCCTCGCCCTCGACGACCCCCAGCATCTCGCCGACCTGCACATCGCCCGAGCCGCCTTCCTGCCAGGACAGCTTCATGCCGTTCGGGCTGCTGTCCAGTACCCGGCACTGCACCAGTCCGGCCGCGTCATCAGCGCCGGCCTCCCGGTGCCTGACCAGCCAGCCATGCACCGCCTCGAGACCGGTGATGATGCCGGCATAGCGTCCGTCGCTCCGGCGTTGTTCGCGGCGGCGCAGCCTGGCACTGTGTTCCGGCATCAGCAGGCGTGACAGTTTCGCCTCGGGGCTTTGCATCCGCACCTTTTCCGGCGTCTGTTCCTGCTGCCCCCGGATGGCATCCAGTGCCCCGGTCGCATCCAGCAGGAACGGCTCGCCGGCCCGTACCGGGGACTTGAGCGAGGTGCATGGCACCGGCAGCAATTGTGTACGCAGGTCGAGCAGGAACAGCCCCTCGCCCTTTCCCTCCCAGCGGTTCCCCGGAATGATCCGGCATCGCCCCGCATGCTGGAGCAGCACGTCAAACAGCAGGCCGACCTCGCCCTCCGCCAGCCGCTCCGGCTCGGTCAGCGACAGCAGCATGCCGGCATGATAGATTTCCGCGGCGGTGAACGACGGCTGTGCATCGTCATCGGCGGACACGGTGACATTGAGCAGGCCGTGATGCCGTGCGGTGCGGTACAGCACGTGCGACTCGCCGACCAGCAGTGGCGGGAGCTCCCGGTAGAACCGGTAACTGTCCAGCTGGGCAAGGACCAGCTGTTCCAGGGCACGGTTGATCGACTGTCCGAGCAGACTGTCCGCCCCGGTGCCGGCGGCGCCGGCATAACGCGCCATGATGATCAGCTTGTAGCCACCGGCCAGGACGAGAAACAGCTGCGCCAGACCGTCGATGGCCTCCTGGCGCTGTGGCCGGGACAGCGCCAGCTGGCGCAGATGCAACGGGTCCAGGGTCTGGAACAGGCGCTGCACGGTGGAGCGGTACACCTCCAGGAAACTAAAGCGCAGTTCGTCACCCAGCTTCTGCTCGTTCAGCGCGTTCAGCGCGCCCAGCACCAGGCGCACCGTCTCCACCACGTTCATCAGTGGCAGGTTGGTCAGCCACTCCCGCAACCGCTCGACGTCCCGCTCGACCGTGGGGTCGTTATAGTCATGCTGCCACGGCGTGGTCAGATTCAGCGCGTCCATCCCGAAACCCGGTCCCGGCTACAGCTCGCCTGCCATGACAATCCGGTATCCGCCGCCCGGTCTGCGGGGCATCAGCGAATCCAGCATGTCCCGTGCCCCGGCGTCTACACCGGGACCCGGCTGCAGCGCCAGATTGACGCTGTAGTGTCCGCCCGTCTGCAGGGTCACAGTGCCGGACAGCCCGAGCGTACCGCCCTCGGTGACCGTGGCCACCAGACCGGCAGCCGTGCTTCCCAGGGCGAAGGCAATTTCCCCGAGCTCCAGTTGCAGTGGCGCGGTCAGCTCTGCGCCCTGCCAGCGCAGCTCACCCTGTGCCGTGGCGGGCGACTCGCCCGCCGGCAAATCGAAGGATTCCAGCTGCAGCTGCACGGTCCCTCCGGCAGACACCCGAAGCGGGGAAAAGCGGTTGATCAATGCGGCCGGCGGCATGTGCAGGGCAAGATCACGACCGGACATCCGGCCACCGGGGGAGAGGTCCAGCACGGCACTGCCGCCGGTATCCCGGCCCGGCAGTTCGACACGGTATTCCAGTTTGCCGGCCAGCAGTCGCAGCGGGCGGATCCGCCAGTGCACGGTTCCGATGTCATTGCCCTGGATAATCAGACGCCGCGCCTGACCGGACCACGGGCTCCCGCTGACCCCGCGCAGCTGAACACCTTCCAGGTGCTGCTCGATGCTGCCGGTGACGCGCGTCACCGGAAAGGTCATCAGCAGGATCAGCAGGTAGGCCGCAATTCCGGTTGCGGTCGCACGTATTCCGTTTTTCACGACTCGGGGGCCTGCAGGGTCAGCCGCACATTGACACGGCCTGCAGCGTTCGCGCCCGATTCCATGGTTACCGTGTCGATATTGATTCCGTAACGGGTATTGAGGTTGCCAAGCCAGCGCAGCAGCACGTCGAATGACGCCCCGTCCATCCACACCTTCACGCTGTTACTGCCGTCCGGTTCGACCCGCTTCAGCACATCGCCCAGTCCGTCGGCACGCGCCGAGCTGTCGGCAAGCGCCAGCAGGGATTGCCCGCCCAGCCCCTGCGTCGCGGGTCCGCGCACACCCTTCAGCCGGGCCAGCTGCTGCGCACTCTCCTGCATCCAGACCGCAGTCTCGCGCTGGTCGGCGACCTTTTCCTGCATGGCGTGATACGCGGAGCGCAACGGCAGCCAGGCCAGCACGTAGATCAGCAACAACAGCAGAGCGGCGGAACCTGCCAGCACCAGCAGGCGCTCGCGCGGCGCGAGACCTTCGAACCATGCCTTCATGCCCCCTTCCCCTGGATCCGCAGGCGACTCTGGACCCGGTTGTCGCTGGCCGTGGTGGCGGACTGGATTTCCACGTCCAGACCGGCGCTGCCGGCAAGCGACTGCTTGAGCTGGTCGAGCAGTTGCAGGTTGCCGATCTTCAGGTCCACGTCCAGCCGCCCGGCACGAAAGGTCAGTGCCGCCAGTTCAATGCCGTCCACCTGGTGCAAGATCGGTCCGGCCTTGCCGAGCAACACCAGGAAGCTGTTGTCACCGGCGCCACCGTGCTGCAGGCTGTCGAGCTGCTGCTGCATCTGTACGCGCGGGTCCACGACGCGCTTCGTTTCCGGTAACGCCTTGCGGAAGGTCGTCTCGATCTCGGCATGCAGCCGCTCGCTCTCCTGGCCAAGACGGAAGTATTCAACGCCGGTGACGGTAAAGTTGACCAGCACCCCCGCCAGCAGCAGCGCCGCCGTCGCGCGCCACGGCTTCCACAGCTGTATCCAGTTCGCGCTGCGGCTGTAGTCCCCCTGCAGCAGGTTGATCGTGTGTTCGTCCAGTCCGGCGGCGAACAGGTGGAGGGGGTCTCCGGACCAGGACTCGATGACGGTCTCCGCAGCGTACTCGTCCGTCTCCGGCGGTGACATCCCGGTCTGCATATACAGGCGCAGCCGCGGCGCGTCCGTGTCCGCGTACTGCATGGCCAGCAATACGCCCAGATTGTCCGTGTCCGCCGCGAAGCCACTGACGGCTCCGTTACGCACCAGTGCCAGGTCGTCGATAACCAGTGCACTGACCTCGTCTGCGGTGTACGGCACCGCCAGTTGCTCCGGCACGATCTGCTGAACATCCAGCGCGCTCTCCGCCAGCGCGGCGGACAGCGCATCCAGGTACCGGCGGCTGATCACGGCGACCGGCCAGCTGCCGTCGGCCTGCTGTTCGCCCAGCGCGAAATGCAGGTTTTCCACTTCGTCGGAGAGCTGTTCCTCCAGCGCATAGGGCACGGCGCGCAACAGTTTCTGCCGGTTCCGGCCCGGCACCCGGGCCCGCGTCAGCAGGCACTCGTCACCACTGGCCAGTACCACCACGCGCAACCCCGCCGCCTCTGCCGCTACATCGGCCAGCCCCCCGGCGTGGATGCCGCCGCGTGGCAGACCGTCCGCCTCCAGCCGCAGCCAGTACCAGCGGTCGTCGGCCACGGATTCCGCTCTCAGCAGGAGTGTTTCACGCATTCGGCTGTCCCTTGATTTCCGTGCCCGGTATCGTAGCAGAAAAGTCCCCGGAGAAAATGGAATTGCACAGCAAAAACATTGCTTTACCCGACCGGCAACAGGCGATCGGTGCGTCGGGTCCGGGAGCGCACCCACGTTTGCGGGCCATCGCGTTCGACCACGCTGCGGATGCGCGCGCGCCCGCTGCCGACCCGTACCTCGACGTCGACCGCGAACCAGTGACTGCTGACATCGATACTGGTGTTGATCGCGCGTCCGGCCAGGGCGCCATGGCTCTTGAACGCCGGGATGTCCGCAAACGGTGTCTGTTCCCGGTCGGCCAGCAGGTGCTGTACGTCTTCGGCAGTCATCCCGCTGGCGAGCGCCTGCAGCACCTCCGGCGTGGCCGTGTTGACATTGATTGCCGTGGTGTCGTCCGGCAGGGCCGTGACGTGCGGCAGTAACGCCGCCACGACCTCGGGCGTGAACCCCTGGACCAGCCGCAATTCACTGATATCGGCCAGCGGACGGTTGGCCGCCCGGTACGGCGGGTCCAGCAGCAGGTAGGCATCGTCTTCCGCGCCGCCCGGGAACGTGGTGTTGATGTTCGGGTCGATCCAGTCGACCAGCGCCGGCACCAGCGCCGGGTCCAGCCCCAGCACTTCGAGCAGCCGCTTGAAATACTCGACTGCGGGCTCGTTCGGGACACCCTTTGCCGTCACCAGGGTATTCACATTGAAGTGCCCCTGCAGGTCGGAGACATGGCCGACTACCACACCGCCCTCGACACTGATTGGTGGCAGGGCCGTGGCCCAGTCTTCATTGAGTGCATCGATCCGGCTCTCGGCGGCGTCCCGGCGCAGGATGACCTGCGCCCAGCTTTCCGCCGCCAGGGCATAGGCGTAGGACTGTTCACCGTGCAGCAGGTTGGCGCTGCGCCGCACATCGACCTGCAGCCGGGTCGCCATGGCGGTCGCCGCCACTACCGCCAGCGCAACCACCAGCAGCGCCGTGACCAGTGCCACACCCCGCTGCCGGTACGGGAAACGGCTCACGAATCGGGCATCCGGAACAGCCATACCAGATCTCCGTACTGCTTGTGATGCAGTGTGACCTCCACCGCTTTCGGCAACGTGTCGACCGGTGTACCGCCAGCCGTCGTGGCACTGGCCAGGCTTGGCCACTGGGTCAGCCAGTTGTCGCTGGCGTCCAGGTAACGCACGTCCATCCCGGTGACCTGGTCGCTCAGCGGCTGTTCCAGCGGTTGTGTGTCCTCGGCGCGGTCCAGCACGGTCCAGACATAACGCACCAGCCGCTCGTCCGCCATGGCATAGCCGACCCGCTGCAGGTCGCTGCGTGGATGCCCGAGCGGATTGTTCCAGCCGCCACGGGTAAACTGGATTCCCCCGTCCCCGGACATTGCCGGCAGACGGTCGCCGTATTCACCCCGCACCGGCCGCAGTACGGCCTGCTCCAGGTCACGTTGCATGAGCAGGTAGATCTTCTGCAGATCGCCGAGGCGGGTGGCCTCGGCCTCGGTCGCGACACGCTGTTTCAGCACGGTGTTCAGACCGCTGTAGGCCATCACCGACAGCAGCGCAAAGATGGACAGCGCAACCAGCAGTTCCAGCAGGGTGAAGCCGGCCTGTGTATCCCTGGAATGCATCATGGCTTCCTCAGGAATCCGCTCAGCACGGTGACCGGCGAGGCATCACTGTCGCTGTCCTCCGGCGAGACCTCCACGTCCATGCGCCGCAGTTCCGGCTCGTCGGTCTGTGAGGTCACCGCCCGCCAGGCCCACTCGCTGTGACCCATTTCCATGGTGCCCTTGCGTTCACCTACCGGTGGCCACTCCCGGTGGATCTGGAAATCGTTCAGCACATCGCGTGCCACCCAGTCCGCCAGGGTACGATCGCGCAGGTGCACGATGCCACCGGTATAGTCTCCCGTCGCCTTGATGATGGCACCCATCGCCACCGCCAGCACGGTCAGTGCGATCAGGATCTCGATCAGGGTGAATCCGCGCGACCGGACGTACATCAGTACACGTCCTCACTGCTCACGGTGACCGTACCGAGCACGCTGGTTTCCACCAGGTACTCCCGCTTGCTGAGGTCCGACTGGAACTGCACGCTGAACGGGGTGACTTCACCGCTGGAGAGAATGAATACCTGGGGCGTGTCTTCCTGCGTGGAGTCCTCGCTGTCCTTGTCGTCTTTCCTGGCAGGGAACACCGGCAGGTCACCACTGACATCGAGATGCATCCGGATCTCCGCCGGCATCGTATAGTCTTTCAGCATCCCGTCGGACGCCGTCTTCCAGCCGGTATCCGCCAGTACCATGAATTCATAGCCATCGTCGTGAAAGCGGATCGCCAGTTCCTCGCCGCGCACCACCGCCTCGTCGCTGGCGAGGTTGATCAGCGTTTTCAGGCGTTGCGATTCCTGCTGCATCAATCCGGCGACATCGTCACCGTGCATGGAGAGCATGGCGAAGGTGAAGATGATCCCGATCAGGACCATCACCACCATCAGTTCCAGCAGGGTAAATCCGGCCGCAGGCCTGGCCGCAGCCAGCGGGCGGTGCTGCCGGCGCAGACTATTGCAGGTTCCAGTTGCCGATATCGTCATCACTGGGCTGTCTGTCCGGTCCGGTCGAGGAGATGTCGACCTCACCGTGCTGGCCCGGGCTCAGGTACAGGTAGGGTTGCTGCCAGGGATCGACCGGCAGGCGGTCGACGTAGCCGCCCTCTTTCCAGTTCGGGGGTTCCGGACTGGACGGCTTTTCGACCAGTGCCTCCAGGCCCTGGTCGGTGGTGGGGTAAACGTAGTTGTCCAGCTTGTACAGGTTGAGCGCGGCCTCCAGGGAACGGATGTCCTGCTTCGCCTTGGTGATCCGGGCCTGTTCCGGCCGGTCCATGACCCTGGGTACCAGGATGGCGGCGAGAATGCCAAGGATCACCACCACGACCATCACCTCGATCAGGGTAAAGCCGGATGCCTTGCGCAATGTTTGCTTCATAATCAATGACCTTTTGTGAACTCCGGAAACACCGCGCGCCCTGCAGGGGGGCGCGGCAATGCGGCTATTCTAATGGGTTTCCCGACCGGTAGACAGCCGGAAGCGGGCTTAGTTTAGCGCCAGCTGGTTGCGGACCTTGAGGGCGTACAGGTGACGTTCGGCGTCCACCAGGTGTTGCCCCCAGTGCACGCGGTAAGTCGATTGCCAGATCTGTGCGGCGCGTTGTGGCCACAGCTCGTCGAACAGGTCGAGACCGTGACGCAGGTCAAAGTAGATATCGGTCAGGTCATCGGCCAGGCTGCCCGACATGTGTACGTCTTCGGGTGCGGCGTCGAACTCCAGCCAGTAGCTGTCACGCTCGCCCAGCAGGCGGCGCAGCTGGCTGTAGCGCTCGAACCGTTCATCGAGGTCGACCGGGCAAGGCGGGGCATCGTCGGAATCCAGCGCCGCCAGTGCCGTGACCGCGCTGTGCAGCCGCGGCATCAGCCGGAACAGCTGTTCAAGCCAGTCGCGCGTAGCCTTGCCGCCATCGTCGACCAGCTGGCAGAAATCACCGGCCACGGTTACCATCTCGGCCAGTGCTGCGCTGTAGCTGCTCATCACCATCGTTGTTGTACCCTGCCATTGCAGTACGGTTGTCGTGAAGGCTGAGGTGGTCCGGCCGAACCCTGGAACATCCCGGTTGCCCCGGCAGCGGCAGCGCCTGACTTCGCATCGCCTGCCTCCCCGCCAGGCCGCCACCCCAAGCTTCTCACCCCAGTGTAGACAATATCCCGCACATTGCAGGCCCGCGTCGGCGATCCGGCAGCGTCAGACCTCGACCATCTCGAAATCCTGCCTGGACGCACCGCATTCCGGACATACCCAGTGATCCGGTATGTCTTCCCAGCGTGTGCCGGGTGGAAATCCTTCTTCCGGCAACCCGTCCGCCTCCCGGTAGACAAAGCCGCACACAACACACAGAAATTCCCGATCAGCACTCATGGATCATCACCACACAGACAACGAGGGAGCTATTCTACGGCGAATCGCCGGCAAGTGAACCCCGCACGACTGTGCACGGCGCGCAGTTCCGCTATTATCCTGACGATGAAGCATGCTCCCGTGGTAATGACCTTTGCCGGACACGATCCCGGTGGTGGTGCCGGCATCCAGGCCGACATCGAGGCGCTGGCCAGCCAGGGCTGCCACGCGGCCCCGGTGATCACCGCGCTGACGGTACAGGACTCACACGACGTCTACGAATTCACCGCACTGGAACCGGATCACGTCGAGCGCCAGGCCCGCGCCGTGCTGGAAGACATGCCGGTGGCCGCCTTCAAGACCGGCATGCTGGGCGGCAGTGACATTGTCGAGACCGTGCATGCCATTCTGCGGGACTACCCGGACATACCGCTGGTGCTGGACCCGGTGCTGGCCTCGGGCAACAACACCCGCCTGGGTGACGGCGGGCTGGCCGACAGTATCCGTCACCTGCTGCTGCCACGCGCCACCCTGGTCACACCGAACAGCCTGGAGGCGCGCCTGCTGGCGCCGGAGGCCGATACCCTCGACGCCTGTGCCTTCGCCATGCTGGATCGCGGTGCGGCCTACGTGCTGATCACCGGCACCCATGAGCACACCCGGCACGTAGTGAATACGCTCTACCACGGACATGAGCGTCCGGAGTCGTTCCAGTGGGAGCGCCTGCCGTACACCTATCACGGATCCGGCTGCACGCTGGCGGCCAGCCTCGCCGGCCTGCTGGCACAGGGCATCGACATGTTCGAGGCCTGCCACGAGGCGCAGCGCTACACCTGGCAGGCCCTGCAGCAGGGCTACCGGCCCGGCATGGGACAGCACGTGCCGGACCGCCTCTTCTGGTCGCGCGCGGAGGACTGATGGGTACGGCACGACTGCACGACGGGCTGTATGCCATCACGGACAGCCGCTGCACACCGCCTGCGACGCTGTACGCGCAGGTGCAACAGGCCATTGCCGGGGGTGCCCGGCTGGTCCAGTATCGCGACAAGCTGGCCTCCAGCCGTGAGCGACTGGAGCGGGCAGGCGCGCTGCTGGAGGTATGCCGTGCCGGCGCGGTACCACTGATCATCAACGATGACATCGAACTGGCGGTCGCCGTCGGTGCCGATGGCGTACACCTCGGCGCACAGGACGGCACGGCGGCGCAGGCACGCGCGCGGCTCGGACCACAGGCCGTGATCGGGGTCTCCTGCTACGACCGGCTGGAACGCGCCGTACAGGCGCACGGGGAAGGGGCCAGTTATGTCGCCTTCGGGCGGTTTTTTCCGTCCCGCAGCAAGCCCGGCGCATGCCAGGCACCCGTGGACCTGCTGACCGAGGCGCGCCGCCGGATACCGCTGCCGGTGGTGGCGATCGGCGGCATCACCCCGCAAAACGGTGCCGGGCTGGTCCGCGCCGGGGCCAACCTGCTGGCCGTCATCCACGGCCTGTTCTGCGACGTGGACACGCGCGCGGCCGCCGTACAGTACACCGGCCTGTTTACCGCCCCGGACCCGGAATAAATACCGGGCCGTATGACCCGCCACGCTGCGTGGCGGCGCGCTTTGCGGTAAATTTACCCATTCTGCAAACCCAGCCAAGGAACCGTCATGTCCCGTTCACACGAGTTATTCGAATCCGCCTGCCGGGTCATTCCGGGTGGCGTCAATTCACCGGTGCGCGCCTTTCGAGGCGTCGGCGGCGATCCGGTGTTTTTCACCCGTGGTGAAGGTGCCTGGCTGTACGATGCGGACGGCAAGCGCTATATCGACTACGTCGGTTCCTGGGGGCCCATGATCGCCGGCCACGCCCATCCACAGGTGATTCGCGCGGTACAGGAAGCCGCCGGCAACGGTTTAGGCTTCGGCGCGCCTACCGAGATCGAGACCCGCATGGCGGAACGGCTGTGCCGGCTGGTACCCTCCATGGAACTGGTCCGCATGGTGAGTTCCGGCACGGAGGCCACCATGAGCGCGATCCGCCTGGCGCGCGGATTTACCGGGCGCGACCGCATCGTTAAATTCGAGGGCTGCTACCATGGCCATTCCGACGCGCTGCTGGTCAAGGCCGGTTCCGGCGCCCTGACGCTCGGTGTGCCGACCTCGCCCGGCGTACCCGCCGCCGTCGCCGCACACACCACCACGCTCACCTACAACGACAGTGACGGCGTGGCCCAGGCGTTTGAAAGCATCGGCCATGAGGTGGCCACCATCATTGTCGAACCGGTGGCCGGCAACATGAACTGCATCCCGCCGGAACCGGGCTTCCTGGAGACGCTGCGCGAGCTGTGTGACCGCTACGGTTGCGTGCTGATCTTCGACGAGGTGATGACCGGCTTCCGCGTGGCGCTGGGCGGTGCGCAGGAATACTACGGGATCCGGCCGGACCTCACCACGCTCGGCAAGGTGATCGGCGGGGGCCTGCCGGTCGGCGCCTTCGGCGGCCGCCGGGACATCATGGAACAGATCGCCCCGTTGGGACCGGTCTACCAGGCCGGCACCCTGTCCGGCAATCCCCTGTCCGTGACCGCGGGACTCGCCACCCTCGAACTGGTGTGCGCGGACGGCGTGCATGAGCGGCTGGGCGCCGCCGCCGGCCGCCTGGTCGGCGGCCTGCAGGCCGCTGCCGATCGCGCCGGCATTCCGTTTACCAGCAACCAGGTCGGCGGCATGTTCGGGTTCTTCTTCAGTGAGCAACAGCCGGTCAGTCGCTTCGAGCAGGTCACACATTGTGACATGGATCGCTTCCGCACCTTCTATCATGGCATGCTGGATGCCGGTGTCTACCTGGCACCATCCGCCTTCGAGGCCGGCTTCGTTTCCACCGCACACAGCGACTCGGTAATCGATGAGACCATCGCCGCGGCGGAGACGGTGTTCGGCGCGCTGCGGGCACAGTAACACCTGCACGCCCGGGTATGGAGGAACTCCTCAAAACGCTGCTGGACTGGGTGGCGCTGCACCCATACGCCTTCGATGTCGCGCTGTTCGTGGTCGCGCTGATGGAGTCACTGGTCGTGCTCGGGCTGCTGATTCCCGGTGCTGCGCTGCTGTTCGGTGCGGGTGCACTGATTGCCACCGGCGCGCTGCCGATGCAGCCGGTCATACTCTGGACGATCATCGGCGCGGCAGTGGGCGACATCATCAGCTACGCCCTGGGCCATCACTATCACCAGCGACTGCGCATAATCTGGCCGTTCCGGCGCTACCCGGTGCTGGTCAACCGGGGCGTAAACTTCTTCGTCAGCCACGGCGGCAAGAGTGTGTTCATGGCACGCTTTATCGGACCGCTGCGCCCGATCGTGCCGGCGATCGCCGGTATGATGAACATGCCGGTTGCCCGGTTCCTGGTTATCGACAGCCTGGCCTGCATCCTGTGGGCACCGGTCTATATCCTGCCGGGCATGGTATTCGGCGCATCGCTCGGACTGGCCGCCGAGGTGGCCGGCCGGCTGGTGGTGCTGCTGGTGGTCATTGCCGGCATTGCCTGGATCGGCGTCTGGCTGGCCAGTAACCTGATCCGGCTGCTGCAACCGTTCGCCCTGGCGCGCATGGAGCGGTTGCTGACGTGGAGCCGCAACCACCCGCGCATCCGTCCGCTGGCCGGGTCGCTGCTGGATCCGGATCACCCCGAGGCCACCGGGCTCACCATACTCGTGGTGCTGTTCTTCATCACGCTCTGGTTGTTGCTGCTGATCCTGCAACAGGTGCTGCACGGCGAACTGTTTGCCGGTGTCGATGCCTACGTGTTCCACACCCTGGCCGACCTGCGCACGCCCTGGGCGGACAGCGTCATGCTGTTCCTGACCAGCCTGGGAAATAGTACGGTACTGACCTGGATCATGCTGGCGGCCTGCAGCTGGCTGCTGCTGAAGGGTTGCAGCAAGGCCGTGCTGCACTGGCTGGCGGTGTTTACCTGTGCCGGCCTGCTGACCTGGATACTCAAGCACAGCACCCAGGTCGCCCGTCCGATCCCGTTTGACGGCAGTTTTTCCTTCCCGAGCTCGCATGCCGTCATGAGTGTCGCCGTTTACGGGTTCCTTGCCTTGCTGGTCGCCCGCGAATTGCCGCACACCCGGCGCTGGCTGCCGTATTTCGGCGCCGGTGCACTGATCGTACCCATCAGCCTGTCCCGGCTATACCTTGGCGCACACTGGTTCTCCGACGTCCTCGCCGGACTCAGCCTGGGTATCATCTGGGTAACCCTGATCGGGATCGCCTATGACCGTCATCCGGCACCACCATTGCCGGTGCGCGGGCTGCTGCTTGTCACCCTGCTGGCCGCCGGTCTGGCCGTGAGCTGGCAATCCCGGAATGACCGGGCCGGATTCCACAATGTATACGCACAGGACACCAGGCTGCTGCGCATCACGCGTGAAACCTGGCGTAACAGCGGCTGGGAAACCCTGCCGGCCTGGCGTATCGACCTGGAAGGCAGGCATGAGCAGCCACTGAATTTCCAGTGGGCCGGCAGCCTGCAGCGGCTGAAGCAGGTACTTGCGGGGCAGGGCTGGCAGCGGCCTCCGCTACTGTCACCACTCTCGGCCCTGAACTGGCTGGCGCCGGAGCCCGCCCTCGGCAGCCTGCCGATACTGCCCGAAGTGAACGATGGACGGCACCAGAGCCTGCTGCTGATTGCGCCGCACCCGGCCGGAGCGAAATACCTGACGCTGCTGCGCCTGTGGCCCTCCGGCACGGAACTGAAGGACGGCAGGCCGGTATGGATCGGCAAGGCCGGCCGGCGATACCTGGATAAAACGATGCCACTCATCTCGTACCTGAAATCGGACAGGGATTACGATCAGCCGTTACAGGAGCTGGCTGGGGCCCTGCAGCACGACAAGCGGGTCGCCATGAACTGGCGCAGGCGCAGCCTCGATGCAGGGGACCTGCAGTGGGACGGAAGTGTGTTGCTGGCCTGGTAACACCTGCAGCCCGGCGTTCAGTTGCCGGCTGCACCGGCCATGCGTGCAGTACCCACCCTCAGCGCACGCGCCATGTGTTCCAGCAGGACCTTGCTGTTGTAGGGCTTGGTGAGGTAACTGAACACCCCGCGGCTGGCCGCCGCAAAGGCATCCGGAATCGTCCCGTGAGCGGTGAGTATCAGTACCGGCATGTCCGGGTAGAGGCGGCTGACCTTCTCGAACAGTTCCATGCCGTCCATGCCGTCCATCTTCAGGTCGGTGATCATCATGTCGGGCCGGAACCGCGGCAGCTGTTCCAGCGCCTGCCTGCCGGCTTCTACCGCCAGTACGTCATAACCGGCCGCCATAAGACGCATCGACAGCAGACGCAGCAGGCTGCGATCATCATCCACCAGCAGTACACGCGGTTGTTCCTGTTTCATACCTGGCTCCATTGTTCTTGTTCTGGCGCAGCTGCACCACGGGCTGTTACCTTGCGGTCTTGCTGACCTCGGCAGAATACGCACTCTCGAGGCCGGCACTGTCCAGGGTGGTCATCGCCAGGAAATAGCTGGTGCCGGCCACCAGATTCGAAATGGTTGCCGACTGGGCTGACCCGTTACTCACGTTCACAGGGGCGGTGTAACTGGCAAGGGCGGTTCGGTAGTAGATGCGGTAGCCGCTGATATCGGCCAGCGACAACGGCGTGCCATCGCTGCGCGTGGACGGGGCAGCCCAGCTCAGCGTCAGGCTGCCCGGCGCGGGAGTACCACCACCGGTGCCGGTACCACTGCCGGTGCCGGTACCACTGCCGGTGCCGGTGCCGGTACCACTGCCACTGCCGCCGGTGCCGGTACCACTGCCGCCGGTGCCGGTGCCGGTACCACTGCCGCCGGTGCCGCTACCACTGCCGCTGCTGCCGGAGCCACTGCCGGAACCCGTGCCACTGCTGTCGGGGGTGGCAAATGGCAGCTGGTTGATGGAGCTGATTTCACCATTCGTGATGCTCTGCGAGAGCAGGGTAGCGGCCTGCAGGCTGTTGGTGCTGGATGCCGGCAGGACACTGGAAACGCTGGAGCTGCTGCTGTTTGCCTGCAGGTTGCCAACCGTAGTGGCCAGTGACTGGACCGCACTGCTGTAATCGAGCACCTGCGCCGCTGCCAGCGCCACCTGGGCCTGGAGAATCAGCTGCGCCGTCACCCGTACACTGCCGGTCAGCTGGGAACTCGAGATGCCGGGGTGCGTACTCTGTATTGCCTGGTTCATCACGCCCACGGCATCGGCGCCGCCCACCTGCAGGTGATTGCCCAACGTCTCCACCAGCACCTGGGCAGACATCACGTTCGCCACGGCAGTGACCCGGGCGTCCGTTCCCGCCGCTCCCAGGCCATCCAGATTGCCATCCGTCAGGTCGGCGGCCAGCGCATTCATCACCGCTGAGGCACTGCGCCCGGCCATGGCGCTCGTACGCCGTATCCATTCACCCATCGCCTCGCTGGCCTTGACCACCTGCGCGACGTTGCTGTTACCGACTGCAACCGTGAACGGGTTCGACACCACGGTGGTATCCAGCCCGAATCCCAGCCGGTTCAGCACCGTGCTTCGCGCCGTGAACAAGTTGGAATTCCCGACCCCGCCCGGCAGCTTCTCCGCCACTTTCACCATCATCGTCGTGAACGGATTGATGTTCGCGCGCGTATCCGTAGCACGCTGCAGCAGCGACATCAGGGTGTAATCCGGCGCAGCACCCGTCACCAGGTCAACCCCGTTGTTGACTTCCAGCCACAGCGGATAATCGCTGGCACGGGCATTGATCGAGGCATGAAACACGGCTGTACTGTCCGTTACTGCCGTGCCCAGCAACACACCGCTATTGTTGAGCACACGCACCGTTGCCCCGGTGACCGGACCGTCGCCGACGCTGCCACTGAACACCACGGCGGTGGTGCCGGTCGCACCGCTTCCGGTCGCGGTTCCGGTCGCGGCGCCACTGGTAGTGGCGGTTCCGCCAGCGTT
>CAZMAK010000036.1:0-19657 GCA_964564245.1 uncultured Ectothiorhodospiraceae bacterium
CGGAGATCGGCGATGCCATCGAGTGCCACATGCGCATGATCGGCCTGCTCAAGGACGACGGACTCGATGAGCACCAGAAGAAACTGGTGGCCGAGAAGCGTGCCCAGTACGAGGCATCGAAGGGTGGTATGCCCGGTGGAGCCGCCGAGCCGGGTGATTTCCCGGACGGTGCGCAGCTCTGCAACAAGTGCCAGACCAAGGCGGCGATCGTGATGGACGGTTGTCTGACCTGTCTCAACTGCGGCGAGTCGAAGTGCGGATAACACACTGATCTGATTGGCTTTATTGCCGTGATCCGCAGTTTAGTACCTTTGACCGATTGCCGCCCCGGGCCCGCGGGTACTATAAAGTACCTGTGGCAGGAAGTATCATTACGGCAGTACAGAGAAATATAACAGTCCGACAACAAGAAACAGTATCGGTCGAAGGAGGCAGGATGTTTCTGCAACAGAATCCAATTCCGGGTTACTGGTACAGTAATCTGGCCGGACAGCTGATCCAGGTTCGTGCGATCGTCTTTTCCGCGGGGCAGCGCAGCCGGATCATCCTGGAGGATATCAGTGGCAAGCGCCAGTCCGTCGACCTGGCCAACTGGCGCAGCATGGATATGGTGCTGCATTCGCCGGTGGCCGACCGGCCCCGTGACGGCGCCGCGCGCGATTTCTAGATTTCACCGGGCAATGAAACAAGGCGGCGGGAGCCAGCGCTCCCGCCGCCTTTTCTGTTTGTGCTAGTTGCCCCAGCAGGTGTCGGCGTCTGCGGCCGACCCCGTATACCCGCGGGTTCCCTGGGATGTCAGGGTCAGTGAGGTGCAGGCGGTGTCCTTGAGCTGCACGCCGACCGGGGTGGCCTTGAGCGTGTAGGCCGACGCAGTGGCAGCGGCAGTGGTCGCTATCGTGTAGTAACCGTCAACGGAGGTCCCCGGAAAGGCAGCATCCGCATCACCGCCGACGTAGGTGGCGTTATCCGAGCGCCAGGATTCCATGAACATGGCCGCGTGATTGATCGCCGCTATGCCGTCGGCGCGGCGCGCCCTGATCATCTGGCTGGTATAGGCCGGATAGGCGATGGCGACCAGGATCGCCAGTACCACGACCGTGATCATCAGTTCGATCAGGGTGAATCCACGTTGCTGACGCATTTGCAATTGTCCCCTGTTAGTTATCCGTCCACGAGGTGCGCTTGAGCGGATTGGTCAGGTCGAGATCATCGATCTTCTCCGGTCCAACGACCAGGATCGGGTGTTCATCGTCGGTAAAGACCAGCCGCGGCTCAGGCTGAATACCGCCCCGCACCAGGGTCTTGTAGCGATCCGTGACTGTCAGGTTATCCAGGGTGCCCGCACCGTCCAGATTCTGGACCGGTGTGGCATCCGCTGCGTTGACTGCATACAGACGTCCCACGCCCTGGCTGGGTGCGCACGAATTCACCAGATTGGAATCCGGCTTGTACGTGGTGAAGTACACCTTGCCGTCCACGGTCAGCGAATTGGCCAGTACCTTTTCGCCGCTTTCCAGGTCCATGCGCCAGCCACTGGCAGTGGACAGGTCGGGAGTGAGGTTGCTGGTCACGTCCACCAGGTTGCTCTCGGTCAGCGCAGTGTAGCTCGCCGGTATTGAATAGACATCGCTGATGTAGAGCATGTAGAAACGGTCCTGTGTCGCGGTGCTGAGCGGATGGGCACGGTAACCGGATCCGATCGCCACGGCATATTTTACCGAGCCGTTCACCTCTGTCAGCGACACGTCGGGTTTGTTGTAGAACCGCCTGCGTTCGTTGGTCCCGGCGCCGTCCAGACGCGCAACCACGCCACCGGTGATGGTGGTATTCGCACCGCTGTTGTTGAAATCGAACCGCCAGACCTGTCCGCCCATATCCACGGCGAACAGGATGTCCGTATAGCCGTCGGCATCGATGTCTCCGGTCATGACGGTGGCCGGAATACTGTAGGTCATGTCGGAAGATTCGAGACTTGCACCCGAGCTGGTTCCACCGGCCCACCACAGGCGCGCTCCGGTATCCGCGTCGATCATGTACAGCGCATTACCCGTTGTGTCGGTAGCGGCGTCTTCGGTGTCCTGGTTGACGTCGTAACCGCCACCAAACAGCAGAACGGTTTCCGGGTTACCGCTGCTCTTGATATGTGCGAGCTGCAGCTTTGACCACGACTGGCCCAGCTGGGCAAAATCACCCGAGCCGCCCGTGATTTCCCATTTCAGCCTGGGCGCACTGCGGTCGGTGACGTCCAGGGCATAGTAGTTGTTGCCGCCGCGGCGCATGCCGACATACACGTAGGCGGTTTCACCCGTCTCGGTCACGCCTGCACTGGTCTGCAGAACCCCGTTGTTGTTGAGGTCGTTTGACCACGCGGTGATCGGGCCGTCGAGACCGTAGGGATGGCTGATCGCACCGTTGTCGTTGTACAGAATGTCCAGGTTGGGAAGCAGTTCCTGCGGGATGAAGGAGAAGATCTCACTGCCATCCGCTGTGTTGATCGCATGCAGGAAACCTTCATTGGTTGCCACGAAGAGCGTGATGTCGGGGTTTGCGTCGGTGCCCCCGTAATTGACCGCGACCGGGGTGCTGTGCAGGGGATCGCCCATCCAGCGCCGGGCATCGGTGGTAGCGCCGTCCTCATTCTCGTCCTGGACATCCACACCCCTTGACCATTGCATCAGGGAGGTACGGTAGGCATCGGACATGCCGCCGTTTCCGAGCATGGTCTTGGTGACCAGGTTGTTCGATTCGTTGAAGGCATTGGTGTCCGCACTCAGGTCTGCATTGCTGGGTGCGCTGGCGCCGGTATAGGTGTACAGATTGCGTGGCAGGGTCAGCTTGCTGGCTGCGCCGCCATTCTCGACCTTGTCGCCGTCAGGAGCGTCGGCGGCAGCCGTCCAGAAGCTGGTCGATCCCGACGAGAAGAAACCGGTTGTGGAATCGACTGCGGGTGAGCCGCCGGCATCGGTGATGATTTGCGGTGTGCCGGCAAGCTGGTAGCGTTTTACGTTACCCGACCAGCGCGGGAACTTCTCCGGGCGGAACAGGGCGAAGTACAGTTCATCGCGGTTGGTCAGACGGTTGAACGCGTTGACCGGGACCGCCGGTGCGACGAACGTGGTGTTCACTGCCAGGATATCCGAGATGATCTGGTTGAATGCCGTCGTGAGCTGTATGGCGTCGTCGGCCGTATAATACTTGCCACCGCCATTATTTGCAGTGTCCTGCAGCAGAACCTGGTCGGATGTGAATCCGATGGTGTAGGTGCTGACGGTCTGATTGTCATCAAGGTCACTGCGCTGGTCGTGCTTGTGCAGGTACATGGACAATTCGTCCAGGCAATCATCATTCGTGTTGAAGTTGCAACTGCCTGCTATCGTGGAAAAGTCGGGCAACAACCGGATTGAACTATCCGCGTCGTAGTCGTAGGTCGGCTCGCCGTCGGTCAGCAGCACCTCGTAGTTCTGCTGGCACTGGTAGTCGATCGGACTCACGTACTTGTTACCGTCGGATGGATCCAGCACTCCATTGTCGTTCTGTCCAGGTGAGGTGGAGTTGCCGAACTTGACTCCTTCACCCCGCCAGAAACGCGCCGCCTCATACAGGGTCTCGGCAAGGGGGGTGTAACCGCCGGCACTGAGGTTGTTTGCGGCGGTCTTGAACGTGGGCCGGCTGCTGCTGTCCAGTTTCTGCATGGGCAGCATGAAATAGCCACCCTTGTTGGCAGTTGTATCCCTGCCGTCAAACCGCATCAGTCCGATATTGATACCCGAGGTACTGTCAACCAGATCGTTGAATACATCCTTGACGATCTGCAACCGGGTCTCGGTCGTGATTACGCCGGGGGAATTGATCCAGTTCAGATAGTTGGCGGAATACAGTGTGTAGACATTGCCCGTATTATTCCAGTTGATTGAATTCGCGGAGGTAGTGTTATACGGACCGCCATTGTTGCCGTCTGCAGGGTAGGTCCCGGTGCCATCCCCCTGGCCGTGAATACCGTAGTCCGCCTGGCAGTCAATGATCTCCGAGTGGTCCCGGTAGCTCAGGCTGGACCAGCGGTCGGTGAACCAGCCTGAAATGTTGTATCGCGCCAGTGTACCGGTGTAGTAACCAGGCCCGCTGGAGGAGAGTGCGGAGAAGGAATCATTGCACTGGTTGGATGTGCTTGCGATGTAGTTTCTGGTCGAGCAGTCGGGTGCAATGCCATGGGAATTCGAGGATGCCCAGTACACCCGGTCCGGGTTACAGGATCCGGTATAGGTGGTTGCGGGATCATAGGTTCCGTTCGTCAGCGTGACATCCGTATCCATACTGCCGGAGGTATCGATGATGAACAGGACATTCGGCCGTATATTGGTCGAGAAGCTGAGGTCGCCCAGGTAAACCTCGGTATCATCCGCCAGCGCCGGCAGACAGGCCAGCATCGACAGCAGGGTCGCCGACAGTAATATCCGTAACTTGACTGTGTATGTGTTCATCATCGTACCTTCCTAAGAACCTGCAGACGGGTGGATGAGCGACAGGCGAACCGCGACCCTGGACTTCGTGTCATAGATGACTACACCACCAGACCATTTCCCCTCGATGTGTCTGCTGGTTTTGACCGGGTTGCCGTCGATCCTGACGGCGGTATTGCTGTCGATGCCGATGCGTACCGGCTTGCAGGAATCGCAGGCTCGAACCAGCATGTAGCCCTTCCCGGTGCCGTGCATGTCGATACTGATGTCGTACGCCTCGATCGCCTCCTGCACCGCGACCAGGTCTGCCTGCAGGCCCATGCACCACAGCAGTCCGGTCATCAGGCCGATTGCTTTCAGGAATTTCATGTCCATTCTCCTTGCAGAATTGCAGGACTGACAGGGTCGAATATACAGCTCTGCATGTGTGAAATTGTGATCGGGTTCACGGTTCCGGGCTCGCTAGTTCAGATAGGGCGCAATCTTGGTCGCAGTCTGGGTGTGCCGGTCTGCGGCATTGATCGATGCGATGGTTCCGTCACTGATGATGGTGAACGGGTAAGTGACGAATTCACCGATGGAATAACCGACCGGGACGGTGGGTGCGCCGACCTGGATTTCAGCGACACTGGTTATTGCATACGGGTTGTCTGCGTGGGTGACGTTGTAGTTGCGCGTCGGCCAGGTACCATCGGTCGGAGTGTTGATGGCCGCAATAAAGGCGTTGGTATCGGCCAGAGCGCCTTCGATGCCGGTTTCGGCGGCCTGGAATACCATTACCTGGTACTGGTTGTTGGAGGCCATGTTTTTCTCCATGATCACGGAACGCACGCCACTGATGCCGATCAGGGTGATGATCACCAGCAGGATCAGGCCGATGAACAGGGCCGCACCGGATTGCCTGACCCGTGCCGGATTTGCGCTGGCGGTATGTGCCGGTCTGTTCATGATTATTCCATCCTGTTTCTGATAACTGCGGTTGTGCTATAGGCGCGCCGGCGCTGGAGATCATTGCCTGCAGCCGTGGCGGTCTGCCCGAGCAGGGAGAAGGTCGCCGTATCGCCGGTGGTGGCGACGTTGCTCTGTGAATCCACAACAAAACCGATTCTCACACTTACCACGTTGTCCCAGTTCGCGACATTGCCGGCCGTCACGTAGCGCGTGGCGTTGGTGAAGCTGTCCGCCGCGTTATTGTCCTCGCCGTACAGCACCTGCAGGTTCTCGATGCCTGCAACAATCTCGGCGGCCGGTGCAAATGTGGAATTGTCCTCGGCCAGTGACTCGCACCACAGACCACCGTTCTGTATGAAGTAGCGGTTCTTGGCATATTGCTTGCCGTCGGCATAGACCGGTGTTCCACCTGCGGTACCCAGACAATCGGTAGTGGACTGGTAGCGCACCGTGAACATGTCACTGTTGTTGCCGCCTCCGTCCTGGGTGAAGCCTGCACCCACGACAAATGTCTCGATGCCGCTGGATTCCGGGAAACCTGCCATCATGATGTCGCGGGACAGCAGGTCCAGTGTGGCGCGGCCGGTGGACTGCATCAGTGACAGTCCGTTGGTCATTCGGTAGCCCTGCTTGGTGCTGAGAAATACACTCAGTGTGCCGGCGACCAGCAGCAGGCCGATCACGATGGCAACCATCATTTCTACCAGTGTGAAACCTCTTTGGCGCATATCGGGTGCCTATGGGATGAAGGAGGCGGAGACATTCCGCGTTTGCACGGCGCCCTGCTCGTCCAGGCCGTCCCAGCTGACCTGCACGGAATACACCCCTGCGGCGGAGCTGACGGCGACAGCGGCGTTGGGCAGTCTGGTCGTCACCTGGCAGAACCAGTTGAACGCGTCCTCATCGGCCATTTCCGTCGTGCTGCAGTTATTTGCGGCACCGGCTGTCCCCTCGCTGCAGACCTTCGCCGGCGGGGTCGCGCAGTCGATGGCGGCGTATCCAATGCCGGCATAGTAGCCGCTGTCCGCGGAAGGCCGGTTGGCCCGCATGCGCTCGATCATGTCATTGGCCAGAAACGTGGCCTCGGTGCGAAGGTTGGCATCGGCGCTGGCGCGCAGCCCCAGCGCCTGGATCTTGGACACCCCGAGCAGACCGATGGAAAGCACGACCAGCGCGATCAGTACCTCCAGCAGTGTGAAGCCGTCCTGTTCCGGTCGTATCGATTTCATGGGCGTCTCAAGGGCAGGTCAATGCCGAGTTGTCGGAGTGCAGATGTGATGATGTGATCAGGCCGATACGGCTGACCAGCACATCCCGTGCCTCGGCCGCGCCGCGGTCATCGCAATAGGTGATGTCACCTGAAGCATCCGGTCGTCCGGTGGGGGTGAAGTTGAGCCCGGTGGAAATGCCGGTGGCGCGCAGGCTGGTGCCACTGCCTGTCACGCCGGACTGGGTGCGCAGTATCGTTTCACTGGCATCCGTGACGGTCGGCGGGCTGTCGGCATCTTTGTTCAGGAAAACGATCCACCCGTTGTCGTAGGTCGCACCGCCGCAGGTCGCGCCATCGGCGCTGGGACACAGGGCCACGGTGGCATTGCTCTTGATCGCTTCGCTCCTGGCCAGATTGAGTCCGCTCACCAGTTCGTTGAGCTGGGTCACGCGCCGGTTGTCCTTGTGGAAGGACATGAAACTCGGCACGGCGATGACCATCAGGATCGAGCCGACAACCAGCGTGATCATGAGCTCGATCAACGTCAGACCCGCCTGTTTACCGGTACGCTGCATTTTCCACTTCATCATTGGCTCTCACACGGGCCACCACGGAGGAAACCGGGCCCGTGTACAGATTGTTCGGCCTGTCCATAATATCCTGTAAATTCTATAAATATCAGCAACCTGTGGATATCCGGCCAGTCGGGCATCGCATATGGCTATGCATACAGCTGTCTATCGGCACGGCTGGCCGTTTTCTTGAATAAATTACTAATCCCTGCACCGGAATTCAGTGAAGTGGATCGCCTTATTCGAGGGATCGCCGGATTGGTGGTTACCCGGAGGGATACGGCCCGGCAGTGGCGGGTCCGGCAGGAGGGGGCAGCCGCGTCTCGACGTGCAGGGACGGACCGGAGGGAAAGGCAGCTCCGGTCAGGGCACGCCCTGAATACCCGCCACGGGGGGGAGGTCCGGTGAACCGTGGCGGGAATGCCGCCACCGGGTACCGCCTGATTCGAATATGGTATATTGCGGTGGCCTTCCCGGTGCAGGCGAGCAGGTAATTGTTCCCGAAAGAAATTCATGCTGCAGACCGGTCCGGTATCCGGAGTCCGACTGCCCGATGCGCAAACGATGAGTGAGCCACTTCATGTCGACGGTGGGTGTCTGGTGCCGTGGTCGGCCAGGTATCACTGACCTGCTGGAATCCTGAGCATGTATCTCAAGCATTTCGACCTGAAAGAGCGCCCGTTCTCGATCACTCCAGACCCGCGTTTCCTTTATATGAGCGCCCGCCACCGCGAGGCACTGGCCCATCTCCTGTACGGCCTGGGAGAGAGCGGCGGTTTCGTGCAGCTGACCGGCGAGGTCGGCACCGGCAAGACCACGATGTGCCGCTGCCTGCTGGAGCAGGTACCGGACAATGTGGACATCGCCATGGTGCTGAATCCCAAGGTCACCTCGCTCGAGCTGCTGGCCACGGTGTGCGACGAACTGGGTATCAGCTATCCGCAGGATTGCACCAGCGTCAAGACCCTGGTGGATACCCTCAACCGCTTCCTGCTGGATGCCTATGCCCGGGGCCGGCGCACGGTACTGATCATCGACGAGGCCCAGAATCTCTCGGCCGATGTGCTCGAGCAGGTACGCCTGCTGACCAATCTGGAAACCTCGACACAAAAGCTGCTGCAGATCATTCTGATCGGCCAGCCGGAACTGCGTGAATTACTGACACGGGACGAAATGCGGCAGCTGGCACAACGCGTTACGGCGCGTTACCACCTGGAACCGATCAGTCGCGAGGAAACCGATGCCTACATTCGTCATCGCCTGCAGATCTGTGGCACTTCCCGGGTACTGTTCAGCAAGGGTGCAGTGGATCGAATCCAGCAGCTTTCCGGGGGGATTCCGCGCCTGATCAACGTGCTGTGCGACCGCGCCATGCTGGGTGCCTACGTCGAAGGCCGGCCAAGTGTCGACGGCAACGTGGTACGCAAGGCGGCGCGCGAGGTACTGGCCGACGAAACCGGCGACAGCACCCCGTCCGGCCGGATCCCCTGGCTGGCTGGTGGTGTATTCCTGCTGGCGCTGGTCGTGCTGGGGTACCTGTACCAGCCCTGGGGAGGGTCACCGCCGCCATCACCGGTAGCCAGCATGCCACCGGCCCCCCGTTCCACACCGGAGCCCGCACCGGCACAACCGGCGGTAGCTTCCGGCGCGGAACAGCCGGCCACGGCGGCGGTGCCACCGGCCGGGCCTGCAACCCGGCAGACTGACGTCGTGCCAGCGGAGGAGCCCGCCGAGCCACCAACGGACCTGGCGGCATTGCTCTCCGGTGCGGACAGCAGCTGGTATCGCACGGCCTGGACCGGTCTGTTCCGCCTGTGGGCGGTTGAACTGACGCCGGAGATGAAGCCGGACTTCTGCAACTACGCCCTGGAATACGGATTGCTGTGTTCCAGTGAACAGGGTAACTGGAACACCGTACGGCATTTTAATCGTCCCGCCATCCTTAAACTGGCGGGCAAGGACGGGGAACGGGTACCGGTGCTGTTGCGCCGGCTGGAGGGTTCACAGGCGGTGCTGGAGACGGGGGGCGAGGTACATACGCTGGATATCAGCCTGATCGATCACTACTGGTTCGGCGAATATATCCTGCTGCTGCAGGCGCCACCGGGTGGCCGGCTGATCATGCGGGTGGGCGATCATAATCCGGATGTAGCCTGGTTGCGGGAGCAGCTGGAAATCGCGCAGGGCGTGAAGCTGCTGGCCCCGGATCCGCAGCGTTTCGATTATGCGCTGCAAAAGCAGGTGCTGGAATTCCAGCGCAGTCGCGGTCTGTCGGCGGATGGCGTAGTGGGCAAGAATACGTTGATCCAGCTGAATTCCTCCTCCGGGCGAGAGGGGGTGCCTGTGTTGCAACCGGTGGCAGTGGAGTAGTCGCATGTCCTATATCCTCGAAGCCTTGCGCAAGGCGGATCGCGAACGCACCCTGGGCGAGGTACCCGACCTGGAGGCCGCGCACTGGGGAGTGCGGCGTCCGGACCGGTCCAGGCGCTGGTTATGGGTTGTTGCGGCATTGCTGGTCTTCAACGGCGGTCTGCTGGTGTACATGCTGAACCGCAAACCGGATGCCGGAATCACCCCGCCACGGCACACGGCACAGCGTGATGTGACGGTATCTCCCGCCCGGCCGCCCGAGCCGCCGGTGTCCAGGCCCGTCCCGGCAGCGCCGGTTGCGGCACCGCCTGCACCGGCTCCCCGGATCCTGCGCCCCAGGGTCGCCGTGCAACCGCATGTCGAACCGCATCCGGCGACGGCGGCGAAACCCCTGCAGCCTGCCGGACGGGTGGTGACGTCGACCGAACCCCTGACCGCGTCATCCGACAGCACCGGTTCGGGGCTTCCCGAGTGGAGCCAGTTACCGCTGGAATTCCGCAGCCAGTTCGTCGTGCCGCATATCGATGTCTACGTCTACGATGACGACCCGCAGCGGCGGTTCATTCTGGTCGACCTGAAGAAATTCCGCGAGGGCGATACCCTGCCCGATGGTGCCGTGCTGGAGAAGATCCAGTCCGGGTATATCGAGCTCAACTACCGGGGTACCCGATTCCGCCTGGATCGCTGAACGGAGGTGTTCAGTCCGGATCGACCTGGCCGCTGGCGAGTTCAGCGACGGTTGCGTCGCGGACCCCCTGGACCTCCACCTCGAACACCAGTGTCTGGCCGGCAAGCGGGTGATTGCCATCCAGCTGTGCAATGCCGTCCCGGACGCCGGTGACAGTAAACCTTACCTGATTGCCGTCCTCGTCGGCACCGACGACCTGGCTGCCGGGCTCGATTCGTTCACCGGGCGGGAATTCCTCCAGTGGCATTTCGCACACCAGGTCCGGGTCGCGCTTGCCGAACGCATCCTCCGGCAGCAGGCGGGTGCGGACAATATCGCCCGGGACGTGAGCTTCCAGACTGTGTTCCAGCCTGGCCGGCAGGGCATTCCGGCCATGCAGGTAGCTGACGGATTTCCCGGTGGCCTCGCGCACGACCACGCCAGCGGCATTGGTCAGGGAATACTGTATGGTGACAACCTTGCCAGGCGCGACAGTTTGCCGGTTTTTCATGGTGATAGCACGGGGTTGCAGAAAGGTTCCAGAGGCGCATTATACGAGGACGGAGCCATGGCGCGAACTTGTCGGCACGTACCGGGTCTCAGTTCATGCAGGCATCACAGAATGGGCGGATTTCATGAAGCAGGCGAAATTTTCCATCGGTCAGTGTATCCAGCACCGGAAGTTCGATTACCGGGGCGTGGTCGTGGACGTTGACCCGGAATTCCAGGCCCCCGATGTGGAGAGTCCGCCGCAGATCGCGTTCCGGATTTCCGGAAACGAGCCCTGGTATCATGTGCTGGTCGATCATAGCGGTCGCGAGGCCTACGTTTCCGAACATAATCTGGTCGAGGATGACAGCGGAGAGCCGATTGACCACCCGTTGTTGAATCAGTTCCTGGTCGAGTCCGGCCAGGGCAGTTACCAGAGCGTAAGGAAGCCGAGCTGAGCCTGTGTCGATGCTGCCGTGTGGCGCACGGCTTCCGTTTTCCAGCCCATTACTTCAGGTGGTCGTATTGAGTCATGATTGCCGCTATTCAGGCACTGCTGAGGAAACACCTTCCCGAAACCGGCGCTGCGGATGTCCGGGAGTCCACCCTGCACGCGGCCGCCGCCGCCCTGCTGATGGAGGTGGCGTCGGCCGACGACCATATCGGTAATGAGGAACGCAATGCCATCCGCCGTATCGTGGCGGAAACCTTCGAGCTGTCCGCCGAGCAGGCATTGCTGATTTCCCGTGAAGCCGAGCGGCGTACGGACGAGGTGACCTCGCTGTACCCCTTTACCCGTCTGCTGACCTGCGAGTGCAGCATGGATGAACGGATCGAGATCGTGCGCAGGTTATGGGAAGTTGCGTATGCTGACGGCCGGGTCGATGCCCATGAGGAACACCTGATCCGGAAGATTGCCGACCTGCTGTATGTGCCACACAGCCAGTTTATCCGCGGAAAACTGGCTCAATCCGGCGAAATCTAGCCGGGAACCGCAAGCAACGGGGCTGCCGGGCGGCAGCCCCGTCAGCTGTTTCAGACCATTTCCTTCAGGTTTTTCAGCGGCAATACCTTGACCACGTTCCGGGCAGGCTTGGCCTTGAACATCATCTCTTCGCCGGTGAACGGGTTGATGCCCTTGCGAGCCCTGGTGGCAGGCTTGCGAATCACCTTGACCTTCATCAGGCCGGGAACCGTGTATACACCCGGGCCCCGCTTCAGGTCGCGTTTCATGAGTACAGCGAGGTTGTCAAAAACGGCGCCGACGTCTTTCTTGGTGAGGCCCGTCTTGTCAGAGAGGTAATTCAGCGTTTCAGATTTGGTTGTTGGTTTTGTGGCAGCCTTTGCAGCTGTCTTTTTCTTGGCTGTCGCTTTCTTTTTTGCCATTCGAAGTAACTCCTCGTTGGATGATAGATAAAACAGCACGCGTAAGATAGCACATAAAATCAAATGTGAAAGTGTTTTGAAGTTATAAAATGCCTTTTTTTGCAGTATTTGATGGCATCAGCCCCGGGGACGCCCGATACGTACCCGCGCCAATTGCACTACCTGCGGTTCACGAAAAGTCCTGTCTTACTGCTGGTACACAGCGAATTCCGCTCTGCGTCCTGAACAATGTCCGGTGTGTACAGTAATAATATGCTGTAAATAAAGGCATTATCACGAATGCAAAATCGCGGCACCGGTCAGGCCCGTCGGCGCTGCAACGACGGGCTACGCAGTGATGCAACGTGCAGGCAGGCCGATGCATGACGTTGCAGTGTGCACATGCAGTCCCGATTCGTTTGCCGGAACATCGTGGCGTGCACCGGCCACGCGATGCAGTCGAGTCACCTGCAAGCGAACAGGACAGCGGCAACATGCGTTACGGGCGGCAAGGCCGTTGTCACCGCCGGCGCAGCCGGTACTGCAGCACCCGTGCTCACCGGTGCGTTCCCCGCTCGCAGAACCGGGCGGCTGCAGCGGCACCGTGGCCCGGCCTGGCTGCCTGATCCGGCCGCGGATGGCGCCGGGACGTCTGTCAAGATAATGATAATCATGGAATTATTCAGTCCAGGCCACAGTCCGCCGGGCCCGGACCGGCTGCCGTTTCCAGTGCCTGCAAGGTATCCGCGCCGGTGCTGTCGCCGGCAACGCCATACCTAAATAACACTACCCTGCAGCCGATACGCTGGAAGCAGCGAGTTGTCATCCCGGTGACCTCCTTGCGTCACCATCAACCCGGATTCTCAGCGAAGAGTGGATATGCGCGCCGCACCAAAATATACCCAGGACAGAAAAATCCTCCAGGAGCTTGTTCCGCTGAATGCACTGTCGGATGAGAGCTTCAGGGAACTGGCCGGCAAGATCATCATCGAGGAGGTAAAGGCCGGTCGTTACCTGTTTCGTAAGGGTGACCGGGACCATCAATCGATCTATCTGCTGGATGGCAAGGTCAGCCTGATCGACGGTTTCCGCAAGGTGGCGGCAGAAGTGGAGGCCGGTACCGACATCAGCCGGTACCCCGTAGGCAGCCAGCAGCCCAGGGCGCATTCCGCAAAGGTGGCCAGAAAGGCCGTCATCGCACGTATCGATTCCGACCTGCTCGATGCATTTCTGACCTGGGACCAGTCCGGTACCGCCGAGGTCGTGGACATCGGGGTGGCGGACAACAATGACTGGATGACCCGCCTGCTGCAGTCCGAGGCGTTCTGCCAGTTGCCGCCGGCAAAGCTGCAGGGGTTGCTGATGAAGATGAAGCCCGTCGAGGTCCAGCGCGGCGAGGTCATTGTCGAGCAGGGCAGCGTGGGGGACTACTTCTATACGATTCACGAGGGACGTTGCGCGGTAACCCGGCAGGATGAGGCCACGGGCCAGGAAGTGAGGCTGGCGGAATTGTCCGACGGCGACTCGTTCGGCGAGGAATCGCTGGTGTCGAGTACCCCCCGCAACGCCACCATTACCATGCTGACGGACGGGCAGTTGATGCGCCTGGCCAAGCAGGATTTCGTGGACCTGCTGAAGACGTCGCTGGTCAGGCATGTCTCCATCCGGGAGGCGGAGGAACTGGTACAGGATGGTGCGGTATGGCTGGACGTCCGGACACCGGACGAGTACCAGCAGGGGGCGTTCGAAGACAGCGTGAACATCCCGCTGGCCACGCTGCGTAGCGAGCTGTCTGAACTGATGTTCAATGCAAAATACGTCATTTGCTGTGATACCGGCCGGCGCAGCGAGTCGGCTGGCTTCCTGCTTGGCCATAGCGGATTTGATGTCTACGTGCTGGAAGGCGGCATGGCCAGTGTCGTGCCGGAGCCGGGAGTGGATGCCCCGGCCGGAACACACGAGGACGAGGAAGCGGTCCATGCGCTGCTCGATCAACTGTCGCAGCTGGAGTCCGAGTACGGGGAGCTGCAGGCGCACTTCGAGGCCCTGCAGGCGGAACTGCAACACCGGGATGCGGAGCGGAACAGACTCGAGGACATGCTCGGCCAGTTGCGCGACGAGCTGGGCGAGTCCGCGGAGAAGATGACCGGTTTGTACGGGCAGGTTTCCGGCCTGGATGAGCAAAAGCGCGAACTGCAGGAGCAGTTCAGTGCACTGCAGGCCGAACAACAGGACCAGCTGCAGACGATACAGCTCGACCTGGAGCGTGAACGTTACAGGTCACAGTCCCTGCAACGTAATCTGGAGGCGGTATCCGGTGAATGTTCCCTGCTGGCCGAACAGTTGCAAGCCGGTCGGCAGGAAACACAGGCATCGGGTGAGGCCCTGCAGGCCCGGCTGAACGAGTCACGGCTGCAGGTCGAGCAACTTACTGCCAGCCTGGACGAGGTGTCGGCGGACCGTGAGCGATTGACCGAAGACGCGCGCCGGCTGGAGAACGAACTTGCCGGCCTGCGGTCCTCGGGCGGTCAGCTTGACGGGGAACTCGCCGCGCGCGACGGGCAAATTGAGGAACTGCGTGCCGGTAATGCTGCCCTTGAGCGACAGCTTGACGGATTGCGTGAGGAACTGGCCGATCGCGAATCAAGGCTGGGCCAGCTTGCCACGGAATCATCCGGGCAGCTGAATGCGCTGCAACGCCGCTGCGACGGGCAACTGGCGGAACTGGATCAGTTACGGGAACGGCTGGCGGGTGAGTTCGATGGCAATGAACAGGCATCTGCCGCAATTACAGGCCTGCAGGGAGAAAACAGTCAGCTGCGCGCGACCGTGGACGAGCTGAATGTCCGGATCGAGACGCAGGCCGGGGAGATCGAGCGCCTGGCCGCCGACCGCCGGACTGCGGAAGAAGCATACTCGGGCCAGCAGGCGGCATGGGCCGACGAGCGGGATGCCTTGCAGTCCCGGCTTGAGGCGATGGGATCGGAAACGGAGCGTTTGCAGGCCGGGCTTGCATCGGAACGCGCGGCGCTGGACCAGGCCCGGTCGGAGTTCGAACAGCAACTGCAGGAACGGTCTGAAGCGGGTGCAGCCGAGCTGGAACGGCAGGTGCAACGCACCATGGAAGTACAGACCGAACTGGATGCCACCCGCCAGGAACTGGAGCTTGCCCGTGCCGGGCAGGAACGCCTGCAGCAGCAGGTCGATGAGACCGCTGCTGCAAAGGCCGAGTCCGAGGGGATGAACGTTTCACTGCAGGCGGAAATCACCAGTCTTGGCGAGGAGTCGGGCCGGCGGATCGCGGAGTTGCAGGAACAGGTTGCAGCCGGCGGGCAGCAGCTGCAGCAGCTTCAGGCAAAACTCGACAGCAAGGAGGAACAGCTGACGGCATTGCGCCTCGAGGTCGGTCAGCACGAGGTCGACCGTACGGTTCATGCACAGGAACTTGAACTCGTTCAGGGCCAGTTGCAGGAAATGCAGCAGATGCGCGATGCGACGGGAGAACGGGTTCGGGAGCTGGAGCAGGATCTGCAGGAGACCACTCGCAAGTCGCATGAAGATCTCCGGCGCAAGAATGACAACGAAAAGGAATTGCAGGGCCAGGTGGAACGCTTGCGCAAGAAGCTGGAGCAGGTTACCTCTGATTTCCAGAAATCCCGCAAGGATGCCCAGGACGATATCGATCGCCTGCGGGACGAGCTGCATGCCGAGCGCGAGGCCCGGGATGACGAACGGGCGCAAATGGCGGCACGCCAGCGCGAGCTGAAGGAGCAGCTGTCCTCGATCGCATCCGAACATGAAGCGCATGCGAATCACCGCTCCGGCGTGATCGAGGAGGCAGTTGACGCGGCGCGCAACGAAGAGCGGGCACGATTGCAGGGTGTGATCGACGCCCAGGCGGCAACGGAGCTGATGCTCGAGCAGGTACAGGCGGAATTGCGCCAGGCCCATGCCGAACTGACGGAACTGCATCGCCAGGAAAAGGACCGGCGGCAGGTCGATATCGAACTGATCGAGGAGCAGAACCGCCAGGCCGAGGCCGCGATCAGTCAGTTGCATACCCAGCTCAGACAGCTTACGGACGAACGTGACAATGCACTTGAAGAACAGCTGGCGCTGCGCGGGAAGATGGATGCCCTGCGTGGCGAGGTCGAGGTGGCGCGCGGACTGATGAACACATCGGCACAGGGCAGGATCGAGGATCCGGTCCAGCTGCGCAAGCAGCTGGATGAGACCCGCAAGAATGTCGAAATCGCGGTGCGCCTGCGCGCCGAGGCGGAAGCGGCGCGCGACCGCCTGCTGGAAGAACGCGACCGTCTGCTGGCGCAGACCGGTGGTGTGCCGCGTGTGGTTGCAGACAAAAATCCACGGGACGAGGGTGTCCGGTCCGCGCCGCTGTCCAGGATCGTGCCGGAGCCGGTAGTGTCCGTGCGTCCGCCGGGACCGGTACCGGCTGGCCCGTCGCCGCTGCCGGGCGATTCCGAATCCTGGTTCAGCCTGCCACGCCTGCTGGGTATTGCCACGGGGGTGGTGATTCTTGCCGTGGCCGGTGTCGCCGGCTGGCAATTCCTTGGTAATCCGGGCTCCGGTCCGGACCCGGTCGTAGCGGCGGTTTCCCTGCCGGATACCGGCTCTTCCGGGGTGACACAACCGGAAGTCGTATCACCGCCACCCGTGGTGGAGCCGCAGGTGCAGCCGGAGCCGCGGCAGCCACCGGAGCAACCATCTGCAGCGGATGCGACACCGGCGCCAGCCGAAATCCAGACCCCGGCCGAGCCGGTACCGGCAGTGGCCGGACCGGCTGCCGCCGTGGAGCAGCCGGAGCCGGATGCAAAGGCGCCGGTTGCGTCCGGGGTACGTGCGAATCCGGACCCGGTGGTGCGTACCTTCAGTGACAGGATGACGGACGGCGGCACGGGACCGGAAATGGTGCAGCTTGCACCGGCGAAATTCCTGATGGGGAGCCCGGGGAATTCCATCAATGCCGAGGAGGTGCCGCGTCATGAGGTTTCGCTGGCTTCATTCTCGATCAGTCGCTATGAAGTGACCTTCGACGACTATGATCGTTATGCACGCGCCACCGGCCAGCGGCTGCCTTTTGACGAGTCATGGGGGCGTGACCGCCAGCCGGTGATCAATGTGTCGTGGAAGGACGCCCGGGGCTACGTCAGGTGGTTGTCCGCGCAGACCGGGAAAAGCTACCGGTTGCCTTCGGAAGCGGAATGGGAATACGCGGCCCGCTCCGGCAATGTCGGCAGTTACTGGTGGACCAATGCGTATGAAACCATACCGGCGAACTGTTTCAACTGTGGCAGCGCGTGGGACGGGGCGCGGACTGCACCGGTTGGACAGTTTGCCGCCAACAGTCTCGGCCTCTACGACATGGCCGGCAACGTACAGGAGTGGACGGCGGACTGTTACCATCCGAACTACACCGGCGCACCGGCCGATGGCCGTGTGTGGGAGGAATTTGGCTGTACCCAGCGGGTGGTCCGTGGCGGCGCCTATACCAGTCCGCTGGATTCCCTGCGCAGCGCAAAACGTGCGCAGCTGGCCGAGGATACCCGGCTGGACAACCTCGGATTCCGCATCGTCCGTACCGACTGACCACGTCAGGGTGGCTGCCGTGCCCGTGCGGTAACGGTTGACAAGCCATGGCACGATCACAGGCTGCGCCCATGTCCGGACCTTTCCCTGCAATCATCTGCAAGCTGGCTGAGCTGCATGACGGCGACAGCCGCGGCGTTACCGTGGAACAGGACGGGAAATTGCATGACCTCTTCGTGGTCATGCATGCCGGCAGGGTGTTTGCCTACCTGAACCGTTGTCCGCATACCGGCGCGCCGCTGGACTGGGCGCCCGACCGTTTTCTCAGCCTGGACGGCAGGCATATCCAGTGCGCGAATCATGCCGCCCTGTTCCGGATCGAGGATGGTGCCTGCATAGCAGGCCCCTGCCACGGTAACGCCCTGGCAGCAGTGCCGGTCGAGGTGAGTGAAGGGGTGGTGCGGCTGCCATCCGGCTATCGCATGCCGGGGTAGCGCTCGATGTCCGGGATGCAGCCCGGCCTTCCCGCGTTCGCGGGAAGGCCGGTTTCAGTGGTTCATCCGGGGTGTATCAAACCCCGGCCGGTCCGGGGCAGGGTCGTGAATGAATCAGAGGTCCTTCAGTATCCGCTGCAGCAATACCATGTAGGCATCACAGGCGGCCGCGGTGTGCGGGTTGTTGACCTCGTGCAGCGGTTGCAGGGCGGTCTCGTGCGGTGCGGGCACGGTTTGTTTGCCGGCCCGGTCAAGCAGCTGGTGTTCCGGAACGGGTTTGCCGGTCGACATGTCGTAGATAATCGCCATGGGTGGTCTCCTGTCACTGCCGTATCTTCCTATCGGCAGCGAGCCATCGCGATTGAGCGGTGCATGCCGCACCGGGGGGTAACTGTGCCGGCTCAGTCCAGTTCGTCGAAGGGATTGATATGTTCGGTGGGTGAGGTGAGTTCCAGGTCGACGCCGTAATCCTCGCGCTCGATATCCAGTGAGCCCGACCAGTCTTCCGGCGGTTCGATACTGAAGGCCTCCATTTCATCCCACGAGTCGAAGTCGACCTCTTCCACGGCCCCGTCGTAGTGCTGGATCTCCAGGGTCGACTCGTCTTCATCCAGTGCGACGATCTCGAACTTGTCGCCGTTCAACGATTGATACCATTCGCCGATGCGTGGCAGGTGACTCATGCTGCTATCCCCGTGTGATCCTGTAGTCCTGCTGGTTTAAAGGTCCGGGTGAACGCCGGTATTGCCTGCTGGATATGATCATTTATAAGACTTGCAGCGCGGGTTGGCAAGTATCCGGATTTTCCTGACCATTGGAGATGGTATCTGCATCCATGTATAACGCGCCTGACCGGCCAGGCACCCTGCAGCAGCCGGAGTGCGTTGTCCGGCTTGCTGCTCCTGCCGCACTGCGTCAACCGGCGGTTCGCGGCTGAAGGTATCGGGGGCTGCCAGGGGGATGCGGGAATTTACAAAGGGAAATCAATGGATTGATTTCACAATCCGGCGAACGGATCGTGCCGTGGGCCGCGGCGGTGCGTTGCGCTTGCACAGTCCGGTTGCGGGCGTGGCTGAAAAACGCTCCCGGTTCGGGTAAAGTCGCGTTCTGTTTCTGGCGCCAGCGGGTTCGCCGGGTTTGAAAATATCATTGAGGACAACAGCATGGCCGACTACAAGATTGCACCTTCCATCCTGTCTGCGGATTTTGCCCGGCTTGGAGAGGAAGTCACCCATGTACTCGATGCCGGTGCAGACATCGTGCATTTCGACGTGATGGACAATCATTATGTCCCCAACCTCACCATCGGCCCGCTGGTGTGCGAGGCGCTGCGCAAACACGGCATCACGGCGGATATCGACGTGCACCTGATGGTCAAGCCGGTCGACCGGATCATCCCGGACTTCGCAAAGGCCGGCGCCACCTATATCACCTTCCATCCCGAGGCCAGTGAGCACATCGACCGCTCGCTATCCCTGGTGCACGACAGCGGCTGCAAGTCGGGCCTGGTGTTCAACCCGGCCACCCCGCTGGAT
>CAZMAK010000037.1:0-19495 GCA_964564245.1 uncultured Ectothiorhodospiraceae bacterium
AGCGGCGAGGAAAAACGCGCCGTGCGCGAGGTCGGCAGCACGTGGTTGGGGCCGGCGCAGTAATCGCCCAGTACCTCGGCCGTGTAGCGGCCCATGAAGATCGCACCGGCATGGCGGATGCGCGCGGCAATCGCCTGCGGATCCTCCACCGACAGTTCCAGGTGCTCCGGCGCCACCTGGTTGGCCACCTCGATGGCCTCGTCCATGTCGCGCACCCGGACCAGCGCGCCCTGCCCGCGCAACGACGCGGCAATGATCTCCGCACGCGGCATCTGCGGCAGCAGTCGGTCGATGCTGTCCATGACCCGGTCGAGAAAGGCCGCATCCGGACTGACCAGGATGGATTGCGCGTCCTCGTCGTGTTCGGCCTGCGAGAACAGGTCGACGGCGATCCAGTCCGGGTCGGTGTGGCCGTCGCAGACCACCAGGATCTCCGAGGGACCGGCAATCATGTCGATGCCGACCTTGCCGAACACGATACGCTTGGCAGCGGCGACGTAGGCATTACCGGGACCGACGATCTTGTCGACCGCGGGCACCGACTCGGTACCCCAGGCCAGCGCCGCCACCGCCTGGGCACCGCCGATGGCGAACACGCGGTCCACGCCGGCAATGGCCGCGGCGGCCAGCACCAGCGAATTCAGCTCGCCTCCGGGCGTCGGCACGACCATAACCAGTTCGCCCACGCCGGCCACCCGGGCCGGGATGGCATTCATCAGTACCGATGAAGGATAGGCCGCCTTGCCGCCGGGCACGTACAGCCCGACCCGGTCCATGGGCGTGACCTGCTGGCCCAGCAATGTGCCGTCCGGCTCGGTGTAGGACCACGAGGCCAGCTTCTGGTGTTCGGCGTAGGCACGCACGCGTTGTGCCGCGACCTCCAGCGCCTCGCGTTGCGCCGGCTCGATCCGCTGCAGGGCGGCGTGGCAGTCCGCCAGCGGAATTTCCAGCCCCGACGTCACCGTGCGACGGTCGAAGCGCTCGGTGTATTCGACCAGCGCCGCATCGCCACGCGCACGCACGGCCGCGATGATCTCGCGCACCGCCGTCTCGACCTTCAGGTCGGCCGAATGCTCCCAGGCCAGCAGGCGCTCCAGTGCGTCGTGGAATCCGGGATTGGATGAATCCAGTCGGGTGATCTCGGTCATACCGTTACTCGCGCTGTCGCCGGGGCGATACCTCGTTGAATCCCTGTACCGGCAATCAGTCGTCCGGTTCGCAGGCACTGCGCAATCTGTCGATCAGGTCGGAGATGCGTGCATGCTTCATCTTCATCGATGCGCGGTTCACGACCAGCCGCGAACTGATGTCCGCGATGTGTTCGAGCGGCACGAGTCCGTTCGCACGCAGGGTGTTGCCGGTATCCACCACGTCCACGATGCGGTCGGCCAGCCCGACCAGCGGCGCCAGTTCCATCGAGCCGTAGAGCTTGATGATCTCGACCTGTTCCTGGCGGTCGGCATAGAAACGCCGGGTGCTTTGCACGTACTTGGTGGCAATCCGCAAGCGGCGCCGTGAACCGTTCCGGTGTTCCGGCCCCGCCACCATCAGCCGGCAGCGTGCAATCCCCAGGTCCAGCGGCTCGTACAGCCCTTCCCCGCCATGTTCCATCAGTACGTCCTTGCCGGCCACCCCCGCATCCGCGGCACCGTAACCGACATAGGTCGGCACATCGGCGGCACGAATGATCACCAGCTTGACCTCGTCGATATTGGTATCGAGGATGAGCTTGCGGCTGGTGTCCGGATCGTCCACCGGCTCGATGCCGGCCGCGGCCAGCAAGGGCAGCGTTTCACGGAAAATCCGGCCCTTCGAGAGGGCGATGGTCAGGGCGCTGTTCATGGTGGGGAAGTTTCCGGCAGAACCTGTCAATTTACAAGTTCGCCCGTGACCGGGGCAGGAGACGCTGCAATCAGTCGGGAATACGTCGAATGTCCGCGCCCAGCTGGGCGAGTTTCTCCTCGATACGCTCGTAGCCGCGATCGATATGATAGATGCGATCGATCACGGTCTCGCCGTCGGCCACCAGTCCGGCCAGCACCAGGCTGGCGGAGGCACGCAGATCGGTAGCCATCACCGGCGCACCGGTCAGGCATTTCACACCCTTGCAGATCGCGGTATTCCCTTCCAGGCGGATGTTCGCGCCCATGCGCTGCATTTCCTGCACGTGCATGAAGCGGTTCTCGAAGATCGTCTCGGTGATCGTCCCGGCACCCTCCGCCACGGCATTGAGCGCCGTGAACTGTGCCTGCATGTCGGTCGGAAAGGCCGGGTACGGCGCGGTATGCACGTTCACTGCCTGTGGCCGCTGCCCGTGCATGTCCAGTTCGATCCAGTCTTCACCGGTGCTGATCTCCGCGCCGGCCTCACGCAGCGTCTGCAGCACGGAATCCATGATGTCGGGCCGGGTGTCCTTCAGCTTGACGTGGCCGCCGGTGATCGCTGCGGCAACCAGGTAGGTGCCGGTTTCGATCCGGTCAGGCAACACGCTGTATTCGGTGCCGGCCAGCCGCTCCACCCCTTCGATGACCAGCGTATCGGTGCCGGCGCCACTGATCCTCGCGCCCATGGCATTCAGGCACCGGGCCAGGTCCGTCACCTCCGGCTCGCGCGCGGCATTCTCGATGACCGTGGTACCTTCCGCCAGCGTGGCCGCCATCATGAGGTTTTCCGTGCCGGTTACGGTCACGATATCCATCACCAGCCGCGCGCCCCGCAGCCGCTTCACGCGTGCCTTGATGTAGCCGTTTTCCACCTTGATGTCCGCACCCATGGCCTGCAGCCCCTTGATATGCAGGTTGACCGGGCGTGAACCGATGGCGCAGCCGCCCGGCAGTGACACGTCGGCACGCCCGAAGCGCGACAGCATCGGACCCAGCACCAGGATGGAGGAACGCATGGTGCGCACCAGCTCGTAGGGTGCGTACAGTGAATTGACCGAGCGCGCGTCGACCTCGATGTCCATCCGTTCATTCACCGTCAGCTGCACACCCATGTGCCCGAGCAGCTCCATGGTGGTCGTCACGTCGTGCAGGTGCGGGATATTCCGGATCACGACCGGCGTGTCCGCCAGCAGTGTCGCGGCCATGATCGGCAGTACGGCATTCTTGGCGCCGGAGATCCGGATCTCACCGTCGAGTACGTTACCGCCAACGATAATCAGCTTGTCCACCACACCCCCCTGTCGCCGTGGCGGATTACTGGATGCGACGCTGGCCGCGCCACTGTTCCGGCGTGTGCGTATGCAACGCCAGTGCATGGATTTCACCACCCATGCGGTCACCGAGCGTGCCGTAGACCAGCTGATGCTGTTTTACCATGCTGCAGTTCTCGAACTGCCGGCTGATGACGATCGCCTCGAAGTGATCGCCCTCGCCCTTCACGATGACCTCGGCATCGGGGATGCCGGCCCTGATCAGTGCTTCCAGTTCCTTGCTTTGCATGACGACAACCTTATCGGATTGAATGATCGGAACCCGGCACCTGCAGGCACGGCCCGCAACCGGCGCGGTCAGCCAGCCAGGGGCAGAATGCCTTCCAGTCCGCAGACCTCCGCAATCGACTGCAGTTGCGCAGGCACGTGGGTAAAACGGATCTCGCGCCCGGCTTGTACGCTGGTTCGTGTCCATTCGACCAGCAGGGCAAGCCCGGCGCTGTCGGCCCGGGTAACGCCGGCAAGATCGACCTCGAGGGCGCCCTCGCCCTTCAGGTCACGCGCGGTCCGGGCCAGCAGGTCGGGAACCGTTGCATAGCCAAGTTCGCCGGTGACCAGCCAGCGCCCGTTCCCCTGGTCGGTGTAACCGGCCTCAGCCATTGCCCTTGCCGGAATTGCGGTTGCTCAGCTGCTGGATGAGGTTATCCATGCCCTTGTTCCGGATGATATTGCCGAAGGTCGACCGGTAATTGGTCACCAGGCTGATGCCGCTGATCGACACGTCGTATACCTTCCAGCCGGCACTGCTGTGGTACATGGAATAGGAGATCGGAATGGTCGAACCGGCCTGCTCGATCTCCGTGCGCACCGTCACCGTTCCCGACCGCCCGTCATCGACAAAGGGCAGGTAGACGATCTTCTCGTCGGCGTACTTCGAAAGTGCAGTGCCGTAGGTATTCACCAGCAGGTTACGGAACTGCTCGACAAAGCGTTCGCGCTGGCCGGGTGTGGCGCTACGCCAGTTCTTGCCCAGCACCCACTGGCTCATGCGTTCGAAATCGAAATACGGCAGCACGATCTCGGACACCAGCTTGTAGAGGTAGCCGGGGTTCCTGGCGATCGCATCGTGTTCGTTGTGCAACGCACTCAGCATGCGCGACGAGGTATCCCGCACCAGTTCCTGGGGCGAGATGTTACTGTCGGCGTGCGCTGCCGCCGGCATGCCGGGCAGGACCAGCGCCGCCAGCAGGACCGGGAGGCAGAGTGACTTCAGCATGCGAGTTTTCATGGAATGTCCGGCAGTTTCCCGTCAGATTGGCCTGCTTCCGGTCCGCCGGCGTCCGGTTGTTTGTCCGCCTTTTTGTCCGCGGCCATACTGTACAGGAACTGGCCGATGATCTGTTCCATCACCAGCGCGGACTGGGTCAGCTGGATGCGCCCGCCGTCCTTCAGGCTGGTCATCGACCCGCCCGGTTCCAGCGCGACATACTGCTCGCCAAGCAGGCCGGCGGTAAAGATACTGGCCGAGGTATCTTCCGGGAAACCCTTGTACTGGTCCTCGATTTTCATGGTCACCACCGCCTGGAAGGTGTGCAGGTCATAATCGATCTTGTCCACCCGCCCGACCCGGACACCGGAAACCGTTACCGGCGAGCGCACCTTGAGACCACCGATGTTCTCGAAGGTTGCAGTGATCCGGTAGCCCCCGCTGTTGCCCAGGGTACTGAGATTACTGACCTTCATGGCAAGCATGAACAGCGCCGCGATACCGATCGCAACGAACAGTCCAACCGCGATTTCCACTGTCCTGGTGTTCACCGTTTTCTAGCCTCCAAACATCAGTGCAGTCAGCACAAAATCCAGTCCCAGCACCACCAGTGCACTGTGCACGACGGTACGCGTGGTGGCCTGGCTGACCCCTTCCGCGGTGGGCACCGCATCATACCCTTCATAGAGCGCGATCCAGCCGACCACGAAACCGAACACGATACTCTTGATGACGCCGTTCATGACGTCGTCGTAAAAGTCCACCTTGTCCTGCATCTGGGACCAGAATGCGCCGTCATCCACACCCAGCAGGCCGACCCCCACCAGGTAACCGCCAAACACGCCGACCGCACTGAAAATCGCGGCCAGCAGGGGCATGGACAGGAACGCGGCCAGAAAGCGCGGGGCGATCACGCGCTGCACCGGATCGACGGCCATCATCTCCATCCCCGACAGTTGCTCGGTGGCCTTCATCAGGCCGATCTCCGCGGTCAGGGCGGAACCGGCGCGGCCGGCAAACAGCAGCGCCGCAACCACCGGTCCCAGTTCGCGCACCAGCGACAGCGCCACCAGCACACCCAGTGATTCCTCGGCGCCGAAATCGACCAGGGTATTATATCCCTGCAGGCCCATCACCATACCCACGAACAAACCGGACACCACAATAATCACAATCGTCAGCACGCCCACCGACCACATCTGGCGGATCACCAGGACCGGACGCAGTAACATGCCGGGCAAACTGGCCAGTGTCTGCAGCAGGAACAGGTTGCCACGACCGAGGCGCCGGAAATAACCCAGCGCGGCGTGCCCCAGTCGTTGCAGCAGGCCGGTCATGCGCGCGGCGCCCCGCCCAGCAGGTCATCCCGGAACGGCGGCGCCGGATAATGAAACGCCACCGGCCCGTCCGGGTGGCCGTTGAGGAACTGCTGGGTCCAGTCCGACCGGGCGCCCCACAGTGCATCCGGCTTGCCGTGGTCCATCACCTTGCCGTCGGACAGCAGGTAGACATAGTCGGCGATCGATGACGCCTCCCGCACGTCATGCGATACCACCACACTGGTCATGCCCAGCGCGCGGTTCAGCTCACTGATCAGCTTCACCAGCACGCCCATCGAGATCGGGTCCTGCCCGGCGAACGGCTCGTCATATAACACCATGGTCGGATCCAGTGCAATGGCGCGCGCCAGTGCCACGCGCCGTGACATGCCACCGGACAACTCGTTCGGCATCAGCCCCGCCGCACCGCGCAGGCCGACCGCCTCGAGCTTCATCAGCACCAGGTTCCGGATCAGCGAACCGGACAGCTTCGTATGTTCGCGGACCGGATAGGCGACGTTCTCGAACACGTTGATGTCGGTCAGCAGTGCACCGCTCTGGAACAGCATGCCCATGCGCTTGCGCAGCCGGTACAGGGCGGGCCGTGACAGGGACGGCACGTCCTCGCCAAGTACGCGGACCGAACCGGACAACGGCTGCAACTGGCCGCCGATCAGTTTCAGCAGCGTGGTTTTCCCGGTACCGCTGGGTCCCATGATCGCGGTTACAGTGCCCGGCATGATATCGAGGTCGATGCCATCGAAGATCATCCGCGTACCGCGCGCGAACCGCAGGTCCCTTATCTGTACGACAGGCTGTGTCATCAATTCCCAACCACTCGTGCCCACCCGGCGCAATCTGCGCGGCGGACCGAGTGTCCCGGTTTACAATTTGGCAAGGTTACAGCGACGTGTATGATAGTGCGGATCGACACCAAGAGCCTGCCACATGAAGGTGCTATTATCGTTCCGCCCGGTACTGAGCCGCAAGAGTGACGCCGGATTAGCCGCACCATCGTTTCCCCCATGCCGGATTACCGGCGCCCCGGTCCCGGCATGTGGATTGAACTAACGGCCATACTGGCCGGGTTTGTGCTGCTGACCTGGAGTGCCGACCGCTTCGTGCAGGGCGCCAGTGCCATTGCCGTCAATCTGGACATCCCGCCGCTCATTATCGGGTTGACGATCGTCAGCCTCGGTACCTCGGCACCGGAAATCATCGTTTCCGCGGTCGCCGCCTGGCAGGGGAATTCCGGGCTGGCCATCGGCAACGCGCTCGGTTCCAACATCGTCAATACCGGCCTGATACTCGGCCTTACTGCGCTGATCGTGCCGCTCAACGTCCATTCCAGCATCGTCCGCCGCGAATTGCCACTGCTCATGCTGGTCATGGCGGTCACGCTGCTGCTGCTGCTGGACGGCAGGCTGGACCGGATCGACGGCATCCTGCTGTTGTCCGGCATGGTCGCGATGCTGGCCTGGGTGACCCGGCAGGGTATCCGCGCCCAGGGCACGGCGGAACCCATGGCCAGCGAGTACGCCGACGAGATGCCGGTCAATATCCCGATGAGGCGTGCCCTCCTGCTGCTGGCCATCGGTGGTGTGGTGCTGCTGGCCAGCTCACGGCTGCTGGTCTGGGGTGCCGTCGCCGTCGCACACGCCATCGGCGTCAGCGACCTGATGATCGGTCTGACGGTGATCGCCCTCGGCACCAGTCTGCCGGAACTGGCCGCCACCCTCATCAGCGCACTGCGCAATGAGCACGACATTGCCATCGGCAACATCGTCGGGTCCAATATATTCAACCTGCTGGCGGTACTCGGCCTGCCCGGACTGATCCGGCCGGTCGCCGTCGACCACGCGGTCCTCACACGCGACTACCCCGCCATGGCCGGACTGACCGTGCTGCTGTTCGTCATGGCCTACGGCTTTACCGGTCCGGCACGCCTGACCCGGCTGGATGGGGCGCTGCTGCTGGTAGCCTTTGGCGCCTACGAGACGCTGTTATACTTTGGTGAACTTCATTGACCACGACCGCCCCTGGCAGTAGTACACTCCGCGCATGAATGACCGCAAGCTGCAGGATCTCGCCCTCGCCGTAATCGAAACCGAGGCACGCGCCATCGAGAAGCTGAGAGAGGAGATCCGGTTGCCGTCCTTCGTCGACGCCTGCCATCTGATGCTTGCGTGCAAGGGGCGCGTGGTGGTCACCGGCATGGGCAAGTCCGGCCATATCGCCGGCAAGATCGCCGCCACCATGGCCAGTACCGGCACACCGGCCTTTTTCGTACACCCGGGCGAGGCCAGCCACGGCGATCTCGGCATGATCACCGCAGCCGACGTGGTGCTTGCCCTGTCGAATTCCGGTGAAACCGGCGAAATCATCACCATCCTGCCGCTGATCAAGCGCCTCCGGGTGCCACTGATCGCCATGACCGGCAATCCGCAGTCGACGCTGGCGAAGGCCGCCACGGCCAGTCTCAATGTCAGTGTGGAGAAAGAGGCCTGCCCGCTGGGGCTGGCACCGACCGCAAGCACCACGGCCGCGCTGGTCATGGGCGACGCACTGGCCATCGCGCTGCTCGAGACACGCGGCTTCACCCGCGAGGACTTCGCGCGCTCACACCCGGGCGGCACTCTCGGACGGCGCCTGTTGCTGCTGATCGATGACCTGATGCACACCGGCGACAGCATTCCGCGTGTCGCCACCGGTACCCTGCTCAGCGATGCCCTGGTCGAGATGACACGCAAGGGCCTGGGCATGACCATCGTGGCCGACCCGGACGGCAGGCTGGCCGGCATCTTCACCGACGGCGACCTGCGCCGCGCCATCGACCAACGCGTCGATGTGCTTGCGACACAAATCGACACGGTCATGACTGCCCGTTGCAAGACGGTACGGCCCGGCATGCTGGCCGCCGAGGCGCTGGAGATCATGGATTCCTCCAAGATCAATGCCCTGCCCGTGGTGAACGAACACAACGAACCGGTCGGCGCACTCAACATGCACGACCTGCTGCGCGCCGGCGTGGTGTAGCCGGGAGCCCGCATGCAGGACATCCTCGAGAAAGCCGCGCGCATCCGCCTGCTGATCTTCGACGTGGACGGCGTACTCACCGATGGCAGCCTGTACCTCGGTGACGACGGACAGGAATACAAGGCCTTCCATTCACGTGACGGGCACGGCATCAAGATGCTGCAAAAGCACGGGGTGACGGTCGGCATCATCACCGGCCGGACCTCCCGGGTGGTGGAACATCGCATGAAGAATCTGGAAGTCACCCACATCTACCAGGGCAAGCTGGAAAAACTGCCGGCCTTCGAGGAACTCATCAGCAGCCTTGGCGTCACGGCGGAACAGACCGCCTACGTCGGCGACGACGTCGTGGACCTGCCGGTCATGCGCCGGGCGGGACTGGCCATCGCCGTCCGGGACGCCCATCCGCTGGTGGTCCGGCACAGTCACTGGCAGACGCCGCATGACGGTGGCCGCGGAGCGGCGCGCGACGTGTGCGAGCTGATCATGGAGGCGCAGGGCGTACTGCAACAGGAACTGGACAGTTACCTGTGAACCGCAAGCAGCTGGCCGCCGCGCTGATCCTGGTACTGCTGGCCGTCGCCAGCTTCCAGTTGCTGCGGGTACAGGAATCACAGCTCGTCACGGGCACCAGCGGCGCGCAGGTACCGGATGCCTTCGCCAGGGACATCCGCCTCGACATCCTGAACGAGGAAGGCAAGCGCGTGTACCGGTTGCGCGCCAGTACAGCGGAATACTATCCCGATGCCGATCTCATGCAGCTGCAGAAGCCGCAACTGGAGATGGAGCGCCGCAACGGCACCCGCTGGTTGCTGGTGGCGGACAGCGGCCACACCGGCCAGGCCGGCGACCCGGTCTGGCTTCAGGGCAACGTTACAATTCAGCAACTTGGAGCAAAATCCGGTGACCCGCTGCGAGTCGAGACGCGGGATGTCCTGGTCAGGACCGGTGCCCGACTGGCCGAAACCACCCAGGCAGCCCGCGTAACCGGCAAGGGCTTCCGGATCGACTCCCGTGGACTGAGTGCGGATTTCAACACCAACCACCTGGAACTGCATTCCAGGGTGCGTGGGGTACTGAATGGCGCCGGCTAGCCAGTTTGCCCGACACCTGCTGTGGCCCGGCCTGCTGCTGTCCGGGCTGTTGTGGCCGGTCGCCAGCCCGGCACTGGACAGTGACCGGAATGAACCCATCCAGATCGAGGCAGACAAGGCGACTCTCGACGAGCAGGGCAACAGCATTTACGAAGGCAATATCTACCTGCACCAGGGGACCCTGCAACTGCGTGGCAGCAAGATGACCCTGACCCTGAACAACCGGCGCATCGATCGCATCCGCGTCGAAGGCAACCCGGCAACCTTCTCGCAGCGCCCGGACGGCGCGGACAGTGACCAGCAGGCCGAGGCCGGTCACATTGATTACCTGACCGCCAACCGGCGCCTGCTGCTGCAGGGTAATGCGGCCATCCGCCAGGCCGGACGCGAGGAATTCCGCAGTGACCGCATCGAGCTCAACCTGCGCGACAACACCGTGCAGGCCGGTGGCGAAGGCGCCGGCAACCGCGTCCACATCACCCTGCAGCCGGAAAAACCGGCTGCGCCGGCCGCGGACGACACTGCGGAATGAGCCTGCTGCAGACCCTCAACCTGGGCAAGAGCTACCAGTCGCGACGCGTGGTCGACGACGTGTCGGTCACCATCGAGAGCGGGCAGGTCGTGGGACTGCTGGGCCCGAACGGTGCCGGCAAGACCACCTGCTTCTACATGATCGTCGGGATCGTCCCCTGCAGTGAAGGCCGGATCGAGCTCGATGGCATCGATCTGACCGGCCAGCCCATGCACGTGCGGGCCCGCCACGGGGTGGGCTACCTGCCCCAGGAGGCCTCGGTGTTCCGGAAACTCACCGTGGCGAACAACATCCTGGCCGTGCTGGAAATCCGCCCGGACCTGGACCGGTCGCAGCGCCAGGAGCAACTCGAATCGCTGCTGCATGAACTGCACATCGGTCACCTGGCCGGACAGGCCGGCATCAGCCTGTCCGGCGGCGAGCGCCGGCGCGTGGAAATTGCCCGCGCGCTGGCCGCGAACCCCCGTTTCATCCTGCTCGACGAGCCGTTTGCCGGCGTCGACCCGATATCGGTACTCGATATCCAGCAGATCATCCGGCACCTGCGGGATCGCGGCATCGGGGTACTGATCACTGACCACAACGTTCGCGAAACCCTGGGCATCTGCGACATGGCCTACATCCTGAGCGAGGGCCACGTCATCGCGTCCGGACCACCGCAGGCGGTGCTGGACAACCAGCGCGTACGCGAGGTTTACCTCGGTTCAGAGTTCCGGCTTTAGACAATGATACGAAAGGATATTGCCGGTGTGGCACGGTTCATGCACTATAATCCATGCGCTATACTTTGCTGGTCAGGCACTTTCCGGTCCGGACCATCATCAGCGCGTATCGGGTACCTTTGATCCCCTATGAAGCAGTCGCTGCAACTCAGAATCGGTCAAAGCCTGACCATGACCCCACAGCTGCAGCAGGCCATTCGCCTGCTGCAGCTGTCTACACTCGAGTTGCAGGCCGAGATCCAGCAGACCCTGGATTCAAATCCGCTGCTGGAACAGGACGATGGCACCGTGGAGTCCACCGAGCCGGAATCCGAGGTCAACGGCAAGGAGCATGACACTTCTGTCACGGCCGAAGGCAACCCCGACTCGATCCCGGACGAACTGCCGGTTGACAGCAACTGGGAAGACGTATTCGACACCGGGGCAACCACTTACAGCGCACCGGATACGGGGGGGCGCGACTTCCTGGAAACCGTCACGGTCAGTGGTCAGAACCTGCGCGACCACCTCGCCTGGCAGATGGAACTGACCAGCCTGTCAGTCAAGGACCTGGAGATCGCGTATACGGTCATAGATTCCATTGATGATGACGGCTACCTGACGGTCTCGCCAGAAGAACTGATCAAGTGTATCGACGGCCGGCTCGATACCGAGCTGGACGAAGTGGAGGCGGTCATCCACCGCATCCAGCAACTCGACCCGGTCGGTGTATGCGCGCGCGACCTGCGCGAATGCCTGACGCTGCAACTGCAGGCATTCGCGCCGGAGACCCCCTGGCTGGGCAAGGCGAAAATCCTGCTGCGCGACTACTTCAGCCTGCTCAGCAACCGCGACTACACGCGGCTATGCTCCAAGCTGGGCCTGACCACCGACGACCTGCAACACGTCATTCACCTGGTCCAGTCACTCAATCCGCGCCCCGGTTCGCCCTACAACCTGACCGAACCCGAGTACATCGTTCCCGATGTCTTCGTCTTCAAGAAGGAAGGCCGGTGGCAGGTGGAGCTGAATCCCGAGTCGGTACCCCGGTTGCGTATCAATTCCCTCTATGCCAGCATGATCAAGCGTGGCAACAACAGCAAGGACAACAACTACCTGCGCGACAATCTGCAGGAGGCGCGCTGGTTCCTGAAGAGCCTGCAGAGCCGGCATGAAACCCTGCTCAAGGTGGCTGGCAGTATCGTCGAGCGCCAGCATGACTTTTTCGAGCACGGCGAGGAAGCCATGAAACCGATGGTTCTGCGCAGCATCGCGGAGGCCATCGAAATGCACGAGTCGACCGTATCCCGGGTCACCACGCGCAAGTACATGCACACCCCGCGTGGTATCTACGAATTCAAGTATTTCTTCTCCAGCCACGTCAACACGGAAACCGGCGGAGAATGCTCGGCCACGGCCATCCGGGCCATCATCAAGAAACTGGTGGCGGCGGAAAATCCGGCCAAACCGCTGAGTGACAGCAAAATGGCCGACGTACTGGCCGAACAGGGGATCAACGTGGCACGCCGCACCATCGCAAAATACCGCGAATCACTGTCGATCTCTCCTTCCAACGAGCGCAAACGCCTCTCTTAGGCAAACCAGAGGAGTATCATCATGCAAATCAGCCTGACCGGAAATCACGTCGACCTGACCGACCCCCTGCGTGATTACGTCAATACCAAGATGGAACGCCTCGAACGACACTTTGACATCGTGCAGGATATCCACGTGGTCCTGACCGTGGAGAAGCTGCGCCACAAGGCGGAAGCCACATTGCACCTCGCCGGCGGCAACCTGTTCGCGGACTCCGTACAGGAAGACATGTACGCGGCTATCGACGCCCTGACTGACAAGCTGGATCGCCAGGTCAAGAAACACAAGGAAAAAATGACCGACCATCACCGCAGCGAAGGATCCATAACCAGGGAACTCTGACCCTGCCGTCAGGGCGGCGCGCCAGCGCCTGCCGTGACCGGCACAACACCCGATTTAGCGATATGAACATAACCAGTCTACTTGCACCGGAACGCGTCGTTGTCTGTGACGACATCGCCAGTAAGAAACGCCTGCTCGAGCAGCTCAGTGAACTGCTGGCCAGCAGTTCACCGTCGCTCTCGGGCCAGGCGATCTTCGAGGCCCTGGTCAACCGGGAACGGCTCGGCAGTACCGGCCTCGGCAAGGGTGTCGCCATTCCGCATGGCCGCATGACCAGCCTGGAGCAGCCGGTCTGCGCCTTCATCCGCATCAAGACACCGGTTGACTTCGACGCGGCCGATGGCCAGCCGGTTGACCTCGTGTTCTCGCTGCTGGTGCCGGAGGAATCCACCGAGGAGCACCTGCAGGTGCTGTCCACCATCGCCGAGATTTTCAGCAACAAGGGGGTCTGCGCACTGCTGCGGACCTGTGAGGACGGCGCCTGCGTGCTGGACCATCTGTATGAATGGGAGAGCCAGCGAATCTCCGCATGAGTACCACGCTTGTCATCGGCACGCTGTTTCATGACCTGGAAGAGAAACTCGGTCTGAGCTGGGTCTGCGGCGCGGACAACCCCGGGCACGAAATACACTCCAGCAGCACCCGCACCCGGGGTATTTCGCTGGCCGGGCAACTCAACCTGATCAACCCGCACCGCGTGCAGGTACTCGGCCCGCAGGAACTCGACTATCTCGACAAGCTCGGCAAGAACTCGCGCAGCGACGCCATCAGCCAGCTGTTCTCGGACCAGACGCGACTGGTGATCATCGCCGGCAAAATAGGCGCGCCGGCGGACATGATTGCCGCGGCACAGGCCAGTGCCATTCCGCTGCTGTCCAGCAAGCACAACAGCCTGGACACCATTCAGAACCTGCAGTACTACCTGGGCAATTTCTTCGTCGAGAAGGTCACGCTGCACGGCGTGTTCATGGAAGTCATGGGTACCGGCGTGCTGATCACGGGCGAATCCAGCATCGGCAAGAGCGAACTGGCTCTGGAACTGCTGACCCGCGGACACCGCCTGGTCGCCGATGACGCCACCGAGTTCGCACGCATCGCGCCGGACACCCTCAACGGCACCTGCCCGGAGATGCTGCGCGACTTTCTCGAGGTGCGCGGACTGGGAATTCTCAATGTCCGCGCCATGTTCGGTGACAGCGCCATCAAGCAGAGCCGCAACCTGCGGCTGATCATCGTATTGCAGGACATCGAGGAGGCCGTCGATCTCGACCGCCTGCATGGCAGTCGTCATCTGCGTATCATCCAGGAAGTGGAGATTCCGGAAGTCACCCTCCCGGTCGGGCCGGGCCGCAACCTTGCCGTGCTGCTCGAGGCCGCCGTGCGCAATCACATCCTGATCACCAAGGGCTACGATGCCAGCGAGGCCTTCATCGAGCGCCAGAAGCTGCGCCTGGAGCAGACCGGACAGCCATGAACATGGTGATCGTCAGCGGCCTGTCCGGTTCGGGCAAGAGTGTGGCGCTGCACGCGCTGGAAGACATGGATTTCTACTGCATCGACAACCTCCCGGTCGGGTTGCTGACGGCGTTTGCACGCGAATTAGGCAGCAACCAGCTGGCCGGCAGTGACAGCAAGGTGGCCGCCGGTGTCGACGCACGCAACCACCCCGACCAGCTGTTGCGCTTCCCGGCCATCCTGGAAGAGTTGCGTGCACTCGGTATTCACTGCCGAATCCTGTTCCTGCAGTCCGACGACGCCACCCTGCTGAAACGCTTCAGCGAGACGCGCCGCAAGCACCCGCTGTCCAATCGCAGCACCCCGCTCGCCGACGCCATCGAACGCGAACGCACCCTGCTCGAACCGATCTCGGACAATGCCGACCTGTTCATCGATACCAGCCGCACCAACGTACACCAGCTGCGCGAACTGGTCATGCAGAACATCGGCAATACCCACAGCGCCGGATTCTCCCTGTTGCTGCGCTCTTTCGGCTACAAGCATGGCATACCCGCCGATGCCGATTTTGTATTCGATGCGCGCTGCCTGCCCAATCCGCACTGGATCGCGGACTTGCGCAATCGCACCGGGCTTGATAAAGAGGTGGCAGACTACCTGGAGCAGCAACCCGTGGTGCACGAGTACTACCAGCAGATCGAGCAGTTCCTGACCACCTGGATTCCGCGCTTCAAGGCGGATAACCGCAGCTATCTCAGCATCGCCATCGGATGTACCGGGGGGCAGCACCGTTCGGTGTACCTGACCGACCGGCTGGCCCGTGGCCTCGGCAACAGGATCGGCGAGGTCGTAACCCGCCACCGGGAGCTGGAATGAGAACCGCCCTGCTGCTCATCACCCACGGCAATCTGGGACAGGTCCTGCTGGATACGATCGCGTCCATCCTCGGCACGCTGCCGCTCACTGCACGCGCCATCAGCGTGGTGAACGACTGTGACCCGGACGCGATGCTGGAGGCCGCCGGTGAAGCCTGCAACCGGCTCGACGAGGGTGCCGGCGTACTGGTGCTGACCGATCTGTATGGCAGCACCCCCAGCAACATCGCCAACCGGCTGATCGACCGGTGCGCTGTCAGTATCGTCTCCGGGGTCAATGTGCCGATGCTGCTGCGGATCATGAATTACCCCGATGCACCGCTCGACACGCTCGGGGAAATCGCTGCCAGCGGAGCACGCAACGGCATCGTCATCACCACCCGCAAACAGGCTTCCTGACATGCAGCAAAGGCCGGTCACCATCGTCAACAAGCTCGGCCTGCACGCACGCGCGGCCGCGAAACTGGTCACCACCGCTGCCGCGTTCTCCTGCGAAATCGATATCGCAAAGGACGGCCAGCGCGTCAACGGCAAGAGTATCATGGGCGTGATGATGCTGGCCGCCTCGCGCGGCACCGAGCTGACCCTCTACACCTCGGGAGTGGACGAGATAGAGGCGGCGGACAACATCGCTGAACTGATCGCCAACCGGTTCGGAGAGCACGAATAGCGCAGTACCACCCGGGAGCAAAGATGTCGCAACGAAAGGGGAACGGGCATACATGAGCCTGCTGTTATCCGGCATCGGTGTATCGCGGGGCATTGCCATCGGCAAGGCGCACCTTATGCGCGGCAGCATCGAGGTGGTCGAGAGCGTCATCCCCGAGCACCTGCTGGAAGATGAAATCGTGCGTTTCCTGGCCGCCGTCGAGAGCGCTCGCGGCCAGCTGCACGAGCTGCGTGAGCGCATCCCGGCCGGCACCAGTGTCGACATCACCTCGTTCATCGAAACCCACCTGCTGATGCTGAACGATTCCACGCTGTGCAATACGCCGGTGGAGCTCATCCGCCAACGGCACTGCAGCGCGGAATGGGCACTCAAGCTGCAGCGTGACGCGGTGGTCAGCGTTTTCGAGGAAATGGACGACGCCTACCTGCGCACCCGCCGTGACGATGTCGACCACGTGGTCAACCGTATCCTGCGCATCCTGCTGGACCAGGACCAGGCCGCCGGTGACAACCCGGCCCTGCAGGATGCCGTGGTGCTCGCCGACGACCTGACCCCCGCGGAAACCGTGCTGCTCGAACACCAGGGCATCGCGGCCTTTGCCACCGAGTCCGGCGGTCCGCTCTCCCACACCGCCATCCTGTCACGCAGTATGGAAATTCCCGCCGTGGTGGGCGTGCACGGCGTACAACAGTACCTGCGCGACGGCGAACTGGTCATCCTCGACGGCCTGCAGGGTATCCTGATCGCCGGCCCGGATGAACACACGCTTGGGTACTATCGCCAGCGCCAGCAGGCGGAGAACCTGCGCCGGATCGAAATGGGGCGCATCGCGCGGCGACCCGCGGTCACACTGGACGGCGTCCCGGTGAACCTGCAGACCAACATCGAACTGCCGGAGGATGTCAGTGCCAGCGGGCTGGGCAACGCCAGCGGGGTCGGCCTGTACCGCACCGAGTTCCTGTTCATGAACCGCGCCGCACCGCCTGACGAGGAAGAACAGTTCGAGTGCTACCGGCGTGTCATCGAGACACTGAAGGGCAAACCACTGACCATCCGTACCCTCGACATCGGCGCCGACAAGCAGGTCGACGGACGCCATGGACGCAGCTGCAGCAACCCGGCACTGGGCCTGCGCGCCATACGCCTGTGCCTGAAGGACCTGCCGCTGTTCCGTACCCAGTTGCGCGCGATCCTGCGCGCCTCCGCGCACGGCCCGGTACGCATCATGATCCCGATGCTGTCGACCACCCATGAACTGCTGCAGACGATCAGCCTGCTCAACGAAACCCGCCATACGCTGCAGCGCGAAGGCTGCGCCTTCGCGCCGGATGTCCCGATCGGCGGCATGATCGAGGTCCCGGCCGCCGCCCTGACCGCCGCGGAATTCTCGACCCACCTCGATTTCCTTTCGATCGGGACCAACGACCTGATCCAGTACACGCTGGCCATCGACCGCGTGGACGACGAGGTCAACTACCTGTACGACCCGCTGCACCCGGCCGTGCTGCGACTGATCAAGATGACCATCGATGCCGGCCTTCACGCCGGCATACCGGTCGCCATGTGCGGCGAAATGGCCGGTGATCCGCGCTATACCCGCCTGCTGCTGGGCATGGGCCTGACCGAGTTCAGTATGCACCACACCTCGCTCGCCGAGGTCAAGAACGTGATCAACCAGAGCGACATCGGCAAACTCATGCCACTGGTCGCGGAGCTGCTGCACAATACACGCGCCGGACAGATCCCGGCACGCATCGATTCCCTCAACAGCAACCTTACTGAATAGTCCGTGTCCTGATACACTGCGCCTGCCGCAAGGCAGGCTTGGAAACACCAGGAAACGCGACATGGCCGACACCGCCAGCCAGACCAGCCGGACTACCGAGACGCGTCTCGAACGCCTGACCCGTGCGCTCGATTCGGGCGCCGCCGGCCAGGTGCGCTACCTGCTGACCAACCTGCACGCTGCGGAAATCGCCGAACTGCTGGAGTCCTTCCCGCACGGTCCGCGTGAAATTCTCTGGGAACTGGTCGACGCGGAAGACCGCGGCGAGACGCTGGTGCACCTGAATGACGAGGTGCGCAACGACCTGATCCGGGAGATGGAAACCCACGACCTGGTGGCCGCCACCGAGACGCTGGATATCGACGATCTCGTCGACCTGCTGCAGGACCTGCCCGGCACCGTCACCAACGAAATCCTGCGCTCGATGGACAAGCAGAACCGGGTGCGGCTGGAATCCATCCTGCGCTACGACGAGGAGACCGCCGGCGGCCTGATGAACGTCGACGTGGTGACGGTGCGCGCCGACGTTACACTGGACGTGGTACTGCGCTACCTGCGCCTGCACAGGGACGTGCCGTCCACCACCGACACCCTGTTCGTGGTCGACCGCAACGACCGCTACCGGGGCGCCCTGCCGCTCACTACCCTGCTCACCAACGACCCCGACCTGATGGTGGCCGCGGTGATGGACCGGGACATCAAGGGCATCCCGGCCAGGACACCGGACGTGGAGGTCGCCCGCATGTTCGAGAACCACGACCTGGTATCCGCCCCGGTGGTCGATGAGAACAACAAGTTGCTGGGGCGCATCACCATTGACGACGTGGTGGACGTGATCCGGGACGACGCGGACCACTCGCTGATGCGCATGGCCGGCCTCGACGAGGAAGATGACACCTTCGCCCCGATCGTCAAGAGCGCACGGCGGCGTGCGCTGTGGCTCGGCATCAACCTGCTGACCGCCTTTCTCGCGTCCTGGGTCATCGGACTGTTTCAGGCCACCATCGAGCAGGTGGTGGCGCTGGCCGTGCTGATGCCGATCGTCGCCAGCATGGGCGGGATTGCCGGCAGCCAGACGCTGATCATCGTCATTCGCGGCCTGGCGCTGGGCAAGGTCGGGAACACCAACGCACGCTGGCTGATGTACAAGGAACTGGCGGTAGCGGTGATCAACGGCGCCACCTGGGCGATCGTTGTCGCGTGCGTCGCGGGGTTGTGGTTCCACAATGCGAACATCGGTCTCATCATCGCCGCGGCACTGGTCATCAACCTTATCTGCGCCGCCGTGGCCGGGCTGTCGATCCCGTTCATCCTCAAGCGTATCCACGTCGATCCCGCACACGCCGGCACGGTCATTCTCACCACCGTTACCGACGTGGTCGGCTTCCTGGTGTTTCTCGGACTGGGAACGATCTTCCTGCTCAAGTGAGGGTCGCGAACCCGCACCGGAATCCGGCTGTGACGCCGGCCTGCCTCGGGAAATTCAACAGGCAACCAGACGGGTCAACCGGGGAGTAACCGCGCAACCCGCCATGAAACATCACTACTGTCCCATTCAAGCCCGTTGAACGATCAGTAAGCCTTTCACTATGCACGGCATTGCAGGTGAGTAACCAGGGAACCGCTGATTAATTCGTCATTGCGAGGAACGTAGTGACGAAGCAATCT
>CAZMAK010000038.1:0-18647 GCA_964564245.1 uncultured Ectothiorhodospiraceae bacterium
GGGCAGAGACCTTTCCACACTGGGGTACTACTGATGTCGACGCTGCTGCAAGTGGGATATTCCGACACCCAGGGCGGGGCGTCGCGTGCCATGATCAGGCTCCACCGTGCGCTGGTTGCCGCAGGCGCGAACTCGCGGGTGCTGGTACAGCACAGGTGCGGCGACGACCATCGCGTGCAGGGGCCCGCCGGAAGCGTTGCGAACGGGATTGCCCTGGTACGTCCCTTTCTGGGCAAACAGCTGATGCGCCTGCGGCCGCAGGCAGACCCGTCCGTACACAATGCAGCCTGGCTGCCGGGAGGGCTGGGTGCCGCCATCAAGCGCTTCGATCCCGCAGTGGTGAACCTGCACTGGCTGGGCGGTGCAACGCTCTCCATCGCGGAGATCGGCCGGATCACACAGCCGCTGGTATGGACCCTGCATGACATGTGGCCCTTCTCCGGGACCGAACATTACCCCTCCGACCACGATACTGCACGCTGGCGGGAAGGCTACCGCCGTGACAACCGCGCCGCCGCCGATCGCGGTCCCGACCTCGATCGCTGGACATGGCGCCGCAAGCAACGTCATTGGCGGCAGCCGATGACACTGATCGCGCCCACGCGCTGGCTCGCGGACTGTGTCCGCGCCAGTGCGCTGATGCACGACTGGCCCGTGCACGTCATCCCCAACCCGCTCGATACCACCCTGTTCACACCGGTTGCCAGGGAAACGGCCCGTCACCTGCTTGGCATCCCGCAGCAACAACCGGTCATACTGTTCTCCGCGATGGGCGGCAGCCGCGATCCGCGCAAGGGCTTCGGCCTGTTGCGGGAGGCCCTGCTGCGGCTAAGGGAACAACGTGTCACGGATGACATCCTGTGCGTGATACTCGGACAGGAGGAGCCTGCACAGCGACCTGACATCGGATTCCCCGCGCGCTGGTTGGGGCAGCTGCACGACGACACTGCCCTGGCGCTCGCCTACAACGCGGCGGATATCACCATCGTCCCGTCACGACTCGACAACCTGCCGCAGACCGGCACCGAGGCCCAGGCCTGTGGTTGCCCGGTCGTTGCATTCGATACCGGTGGTCTGCCCGATATCGTCGAACACGAAACGACCGGCTATCTTGCCAGTCCCTTCGATACGGAGGACCTGGCACGCGGCATCGCCTGGGTACTGGAAGACCCTGCCCGTCGGGACAGGCTCTCCTCCGGTGCGCGCGCGCGCGCGGAACGGTTGTGGTCATACGACACGGTCGTTCCCCGCTATCTCGATGTCTATCGCAGTCTGATAGCGCGCTGAACCTGCCGGGACAACCGGCATTCAGGACTGTTCCGATCCAGAGGGCGGAACCGGTGATATCCGGATCGCACGGCTACGGCGTAGCGCCGCCCGACTATCGGGTCAAACCACCCGGCCGCCGCCTGCATGCAATCGCTCCAGGTACGCAAGCAGGATTGTTCCCTGTTCCGCCCAATCAGGTACCGGGATATCGGGCAGGCAGCGCTGGTTGACCTGGCTGATCATCGCGGCCGCGAGTGCGGAGCGGTCCCCCGGTTCGTACAGCCCGTGTCGACACTGTTGCATGGACTCTGCCACATCCCCGATTTCCGCCACCACGACCGGCAGGTTACAGGCCCGCATTTCATGAAATTTCTGCGGAAAGCAGTATTGGGCAAAACACGACCTGGTGTTGGTAATTACACCCACGTCAAGCGCATTGTAAAATGCAGGCATTTCGTCGTAGGGAAGTTCACCCACGTAGTGGATGGTCTCCGTGACCGGCATTCTCAGTCCGCCCATCACTCTGCCGGCCAGAGCAAGATGGATATCGGGCCGTTGCTCGCGCACCATGCAATAGGCATCCAGCAGTTCCTGCCCACCGCGCGAGCGCGCGATCGCGCCACCGAGTCCGACGATTATCGCCTGCCCTGGCAGTTTGAAACGATCCCGGCACGCGGATTTGTCCTGTGGCTGGAAGCGCCCCCGGTCAACGGCATTCCGGATCACGCAGGGTTCACAGGCCGGTCCGGCCGTTGCCAGCACATGCTCCCTGAGTGTGTTGCTGACGCAGATGATCCCGCGCGCACGGGACAGCGCTTTCCTGAACAGCCGCCTGGCGCCCGGCAGGCGGGCGGCACTGAAGCATTCGTAGTCATCATAGAGGTCCGCAACATGCACGATACCGTACTGCTGCGCCAGACGATCGGCCAGGATGACGTGATAGATATCGGAAACCGATACCAGGATATCCGGAGCAAAACCGGAAATCGTCTGCCGGACTGCGTTCCGGTAGCGCCGCAATCCACTGACCGGCCATGGAAACAGCCGTAACGAACACCATTCGGGGTTTGCGTCTTCCTGGCGCCAATCACCGGCGCCGTACCGGTAATCCAGCGCAATACCGCGGACCTGGTGACCCTGGTCAGCGAGGAAGCGCGAGAATTCGTAGACCCGCCCATAGCGTTCCGCAAGCAGATCCTTGCCGGTATAGGAACGCTTGGCGAGGAAGAGAATCTTCATCCGGGAACTGTTTCTCGCACGGTGGTAAAGTGGACCGCATACGGGCTGCAACCGCCCTGTGTGGTGACATATAATAGCGGCATGGAGGGGAAAAATCTTTTTGTTGTCATACCCGTATACAACGGATGGGCGCAAACACAGACCTGCCTCGAAAAACTTCGGAAAAGTACCTGCAGATCACACACGGTGATTGTTGTCGACCATGGCTCCACGGACGAGACCCGCACGGAACTCGAACGGAAGTTTCCCGAGGTCCTCCGTCTGGAAGGCACGAGCGATATGTGGTGGTCTGCCGCAACCAATCTGGGGATCCGCGCAGCCCTCGATCAGGGTGCCGAGCTGATCATGCTGCTGAATAATGACTGCTACGTGGAACCGGATACGCTATCCCGGCTGCTGGAACTGGCGGACAAGTCCGGCCGGAGCGTGATCGCCCCCGTTCAGCGCAGCGCACAGAACGGCCGCATCCTCACACGCAGGGTGACTACCTGTTTCCTGCTGGGCCTGCCGACACTTACCCTGCCCGGCAGGATCATCTATCATCCGGACAGACACGGGCTGGTCGCCACCGGCCTGATCATCGGTGGCCGTGGTGCATTGATACCATCCGCCGTATTCAGAAGCGCAGGCCTGTTCAACGAACGGGATCTCCCTCACTACGGCGCAGACCATGACTTTTATCTGCGCTGCAGAAAACTGGGAATCGGATTATTCATTGCGGCTGGTGTGGTGGTCGATGTAGACGAGCGCAGGTCCACACTGTCAGCGCGGCCCGGCGAAATGCCGCTTGCCCGGTTTCTCTCCTCGCTGGGAGACCGGCGCTCGCACCGCAACCTGCCGGAACTCCGCACCCTGTTCCGTCTGCATTACCCTGTTCCCGGACTGTATATGGCTGGCGTTGCACTGAACCTGTTGCGCTACATACTGGTTTATGCATCCGCCCGGTTGCTCTATCTGGCCGGCTGCCGGCAACAGGAGTCATGATATCTTGAGCAGGAACTATCAGTACGGGTTCTCGGCAAACAGCCCCTACGTCTATGATGTCGAGAACCGCGAGAGAAAGGCACGCACCATGACCGCAGTGCTGGAAGATTTCCTCCCGGCACCGCTCGGCAACTATGACCTGCTGAACGTCGGTGGATCGGCAGGCGTTATCGACAATTATCTTGCACAGCATTTCAGCAGCGTCACCGGCATCGACATCGACGAACCCGCCATCGTGCATGCCAGCAGGAACTTCAATCGTGACAATCTGCATTTCCAGGTCGCAGATGCACTCCACCTGCCGTTTGGAGACGGAACGTTTGACGTTGTCATCTGCTCGCATGTCTACGAACATGTCCCGGACCCGGCACGGATGTTTGACGAAATATTCCGCGTACTGCGCAATGGAGGAGTCTGCTATTTCTCTGCAGGCAACCGTTTGATGTGGAACGAACCCCATTACGACCTGCCGCTGCTGTCGGTCCTGCCACGGCCGCTGGCGCACGTCTATATCCGGCTTTCCGGAAAGGCCCGTTTCTACCACGAGAAACACCTGAGCTACTGGGGGCTGAAATCCCTGGTGCGCAGGTTTTCCATCCATGACTACACGGCACGCCTGGTCACAGAACAGGAACGATTCCATACCGGCTACATGATCAGGCCCGGAAGCACAAAGGCACGGGTGGCAGGCACCATACTGAGGCTCGCGTACTGGGCCTTTCCCGGCTACATCTGGCTGCTCCGGAAGCAGCAGACATGAGCGCGGAACCTGGATCATCACGGATGAAGCTGCTGTTCATCTCAAGAACCTTTCCTCCCGTGACAGGAGGCATCGAGAGGCAGAATGCCGAAATCGCCGGGGCACTCGGGGCCATCTGCAATGTCCGGGTCATCGCCAATCGCCGGGGGAAATATCTGCTGCCGCTGTTTCTTCCCTGGGCAACCCTGCGGGCACTACTGCTCCTGCCGCGCCATGATGCAGTACTGCTTGGTGATGGCGTGCTGGGCATTACCGGTTTCATTCTCAAGCTGTTCACCCGCAAGCCTGTGCTTTGCATTGTCCATGGACTTGACCTGACCTACCCGGTTCCCGTCTACCAGTGGCTATGGGTGCGGACATTCCTGCCCCGCCTGGACCGGCTGATCGCGGTCGGTAATGCAACCCTGGCAGAGGCGGTGCGGCGCGGCATACCGGCGGCACACATTGAATATATTCCTAACGGCGTCACCCCTCCGGCCCGGCACGACTGCTCCCGGGACGACCTGGCGGCCCTTATCGGCAGGACACCACGTCGAACGGTACTCCTGACGCTCGGACGTCTGGTCAGGAGAAAAGGTGTGGCCTGGTTTGTGGAAAATGTTATTCCGCTGCTGGACGCCGACATCACCTACGTCGTCGCCGGCGCGGGCCCTGAACATGCGCATATTACTGCCACGATCCATGCCCGGGGCCTGGAAGACCGGGTCGTGCTGGTCGGCCGCGTAACCGATGCCGACAGGGAACTGCTGTTTCGTACGGCTGATATCTTCATTCAACCCAATATCCCCGTCAGCGGCGATATGGAGGGCTTCGGCCTGGTTGTGCTGGAAGCGGCCGCACGCGAGCTCGTCGTCATCGCCTCGAAGCTGGAAGGACTTGCCGATGCGATTACGGATGGTGTGAACGGCTATCTGGTCAGCCCGGAAAATGCCGGGGAATACTGCACGCGGATTGCCACGCTGCTGGCAGACCGTGAAGCCATGAAAACGTTTGGCCGGCACGCCAGCACACATACCATGAACAACCATGGCTGGCCTCTGATTGCCGGACGCTATCTCGCCGTGATCGCCCGCGCAGCCAGGCTGCCGGGTGATACTGCGGCTGCCGGATGAAGCGGCGCAACCGCAGGCCCGCGACGGAGGGTCAATCCCTGCACGACGTAGCGGGTGAGGCCGGCACCCGCGCCTGGTCCCGGTCTGTCGCCGGCATGCCCCGGTGACCTGCAGCACCCGTCCGCGCTGACAACGTGTCAGCCAGGCCGTACCCGACCCGGAGACAGGCCCCCCGATGACGTTGCGGCGATTCCCTACCCTGTTGCCTTCATTAAAGTTTTAGACTGCCACGTCGAAACCCCTGTATATGTCAGGCCCGCTTGCGAGCCGCTGGTGACAACACCACGGGACACAACGAACACGAGATCATATCTCGATGTTTTTACTAATCTTTCCGGGACGAGTCGCAGAATCCCGGTGAGGGCATGCAAGCCTGACAAGTTGAAACGGAGAACCGGATCACAGTGACCTGTTCACCCAAGAGCACAATGACCTGAGCGATGGCGACACCCAACCCGACAACCAGTCTCAGCGGTCTCGCGCGCCGTCTCGTCATGGACGGCCACCTCAATGAGGACCAGGCCGCCAAGGCGCAGGAAGCCGCGCTGAAAAAGCGCGCCCATTTCGTCAGCTATCTGGTCGAGAACAAGCTTGCGACGAGCCACGATATCGCCTGGTCCGGCGCGCAGGAATTCGGGGTTCCGCTGTTTGATCTGGATGCAATGGACCTGGATCTGGTGCCGGCCAAACTGGTCAGCGAGAAGCTGATCCGGCAGCACAACGCCCTGCCCCTGTTCAAGCGATCCAACCGGCTGTATGTCGCAGTATCCGACCCGACCAACCTGGGCGCCATTGACGAGTTCAAGTTTCACACCGGCATCAACACCGAGGCCATACTGGTCGACGAATTCCAGCTGCACAAGTCCATCGAGGCGGCGCTGGAGGCCATGGACACCACCATGTCCGAGCTCATGGACGCCGATCTCGACAACCTCGACGTGGTCTCGGGTGACGATGACAGCAGCGGCAGCGAGGTTTCGGACTCCGATATCGACGACACACCGGTGGTCCGATTCGTCAACAAGGTCCTGCTCGACGCAATCAACTCCGGTGCGTCCGATATCCACCTCGAACCGTATGAGAAAGAATTCCGGGTCCGCTTCCGCAACGACGGCGTACTGCACGAGGTTGCCTCGCCGCCGCGCTCGCTGGCCATGCGCATCATCGCACGGCTCAAGGTGATGAGCCGGATGAACATCGCGGAGCGCCGCGTTCCGCAGGACGGCCGCATCAAGATGAACCTGTCGCGCAACCGCTCCATCGACTTTCGTGTCAACACACTGCCCACCCTGTACGGCGAGAAGGTGGTGCTGCGTATCCTCGACGGCAGCGCCGCGCAGATCGGCGTCGATGCGCTGGGTTTCGAACCGGAGCAGAAGGAACTCTACACCAGGGCCATCAACAAGCCCTATGGCATGGTACTGGTCACCGGGCCGACCGGTAGCGGAAAGACGGTGTCACTCTATACCGGCCTGAACATGCTGAACACTCCGGACCGGAACATCTCCACCTGCGAGGACCCGGTCGAAATCAACCTGTTCGGCGTCAACCAGGTCAATGTCAATCCCAAGGCCGGCCTGGATTTCTCGCTCGCATTGCGCGCCTTTCTGCGCCAGGATCCGGACATCATCATGGTAGGTGAGATTCGAGACCTCGAGACCGCGGAGATCGCCGTCAAGGCGGCGCAGACCGGCCACCTCGTGCTGTCCACCCTGCACACCAACGATGCGCCGCAAACCCTGACACGACTGGCCAATATGGGCGTTCCTCCGTACAACATCGCCTCGGCCGTGCACCTGATCATGGCCCAGCGCCTCGCCCGGCGGCTGTGCAATCACTGCAAGAAGGAACGCAACCTTCCCGAGGAGGTCATGCTCAAGGCCGGGTTCAAACCGGATCAGATCAGCAGCATCAAGATCTTCGGACCCGTGGGTTGCGAGAACTGCACCAGCGGGTACAAGGGCCGGGTCGGTATCTACCAGGTGATGCCGGTGTCGGAAACGATGGGCCGCATCATCATGGAGGGCGGCAACTCGATGCAGCTGGCCGTCCAGGCCAAGTCCGAAGGTGTAGCAGACCTGAGAGAATCCGGACTCAAGAAGGTCGCAGCAGGCATTACCAGTCTGGAAGAAATTGACCGCGTAACGAAGGAATAGGCCATGGCCGAAAAAGCACTCAAGCAACCCGATTTGTTCATCTGGACCGGCACCGACAAGCGTGGCGTCAAGGTCAAGGGTCAGACCCGGGGCACCAACCCGTCGCTGATCAAGGCCGAACTGCGCAAGCAGGGCATCAAGCCGATCTCCATGCGCAAGCAGACCACGCTGTTCAAGAAGACCGAGAAGAAGAAGATCACGGCGAAGGAAGTCGCGGTATTCTTCCGCCAGCTGTCGACCATGATGGCGGCCGGCGTGCCGCTGGTACAGTCATTTGAGATCATCGGCCGCGGCCACGAAAATGCCGGCATGCGGGAGCTGATTCTCAGGATCAAGTCCGACGTGGAATCCGGCACCAGCCTGTCGGACGCACTCGCCAAGCACCCCTATCATTTCGATGCACTGGTGATCAGCCTGGTCGGTGCCGGCGAGCAGGCCGGTGTGCTGGAGTCACTGCTCGACAACATCGCCACCTACAAGGAAAAGACCGAAAACCTCAAGGCCAAGATCAAGAAGGCACTGTTCTACCCGACCGCGGTGATCATCGTCGCGATCATCGTGACCGCGATCCTGCTGATCTTCGTGGTACCGCAGTTCCAGGAACTGTTCAGCAACTTCGGTGCGGACCTGCCGGCCTTTACACGGGTCGTGGTAAACCTGTCCGAATTCATGCAGGCGTACTGGTGGGTGGTGTTCGGGGTATTGACCGCAACGGGCATCGGCTTCGCACAGGCCAAAAAACGCTCACGGCCGTTCTGCCGTGCCCTTGACCGCGCGGTACTCAAGATGCCGATCATCGGCGTGATCATGCACAAGGCCGCCGTGGCGCGCTTCGCTCGCACCCTGTCCACCATGTTCCGCGCCGGCGTCCCGCTGGTGGAAGCGCTTGAGTCGGTTGCCGGAGCCACCGGTAACGTGGTGTATTCCGACGCCGTACTGCTGATCCGTGACAGCGTCGCCACCGGACAGCAGCTGCAGTTCGCCATGGCGCAGACCGGCCTGTTCCCGAACATGGTCGAGCAGATGGTTGCGATCGGCGAGGAATCCGGTTCACTGGACGCCATGCTGTCCAAGGTCGCCGATTTCTTCGAGCAGGAGGTGGACGACGCAGTCGATGCGCTCAGCAGCCTGCTGGAGCCGCTCATCATGTCCATACTCGGCGTCCTGATCGGAGGCCTGGTGGTCGCCATGTACCTGCCCATCTTCAAGATGGGTGCGGCAATCTGATACAAAGCAGCTGCAATTCATCCAGCGTTCGCGACTATAATTGCGCATGGACGTCTTGCAGCTGCTTGCACAATCACCGCTGTTTCTTGCCATCACTGCCGCCGCCTTCGGGCTGGTGGTCGGCAGTTTCCTGAATGTCGTGGTCTACCGACTGCCGGTCATGCTGCAGCGCCACTGGGCACGCGACTGCAGCGAACTGGCCGGACAGGAGGCCCCGCCACAGGAGGCATTCAACCTGCTGGTACCGGTATCGACCTGCCCGCACTGCGGCCGGCGGATTCACGTACTCGAGAATATTCCGTTACTGAGTTACCTGTTCCTGCGCGGGCGCTGTGCCGGTTGCCACGGCCCGATATCGATGCGTTACCCGCTGGTGGAGGCGGCCACCGCCATCCTGTCGGTGATCGTGGTCCTGCACTTCGGCTACAGCTGGCAAAGCGCGGCCGCCCTGCTGTTTACCTGGACCCTGATCCCGCTGTTCCTGATCGACTTCGACCACCAGTTGCTGCCCGACTCGATCACCCTGCCGTTGCTGTGGGCGGGCCTGCTGCTCAGTCTGTCCGGTACGTTCATCGACAGTACCGGAAGCATCATCGGTGCGGTGGCCGGCTACCTGTCACTGTGGTCGATCTACCACCTGTTCCGGCTGGCGACCGGCAAGGAGGGCATGGGTTACGGTGATTTCAAGCTGCTTGGCGCAATCGGCGCCTGGACCGGCTGGCAACTGTTGCCGGTCGTCATCCTGTTTTCGTCCGTGGTCGGTGCCGTGATCGGCATCGCGCTGATCCTGTTCCGGGGACGCGACCACAATCTGCCCATGCCATTCGGCCCGTTCCTCGCGGCGGCCGGCTGGTTGACTCTGCTCTGGGGACACGACATCATCGGCCTTTATTTGCGCTGATCCGTTCGTGACGCCCACCGCCAACGAAGCCGCCCGCCCCGGCAATCCGTACCACAAGCCACTGGTTGTCGGACTCACCGGCGGGATCGGCAGCGGCAAGTCCACCGTCGCGGGCCTGTTTTCCGCACTCGGTGTACCGGTACTCGATGCCGACTCGCTGGCAAGGGAGCTGGTACGCCCCGGCGAACCGGCACTGGACGCCATTACGGCCGTGTTCGGCGCTGGCTGCCTGCAGCATGACGGAACCCTCGACCGGGCCTGGATGCGCCGGAAAATCTTCTCCGATCCGGCCGGCAAACAACAACTTGAGGCCATTCTGCATCCCGCCGTCAGGAACCGCATGGAGGCCTGGCTCGGTACTGTCCAGGCACCGTATTGCGTGCTCGTGATCCCGCTGTTGCTGGAAGCCGGGCAACTCGACCTGGTCGATCGCGTGCTGGTCGTCGATATTCCTGAAAAAGAACAGCTCAAACGGGTTGCCGCGCGCGATGGCCTGTCACACAATGCGGTACAGGAAATCATGGCCAGCCAGGCAGACCGGAAAACCCGCCTGGCCGCCGCCGACGATATTATTGACAACGACGCGAATCCGGATACCCTGCAGCAACGCGTGGCGGATCTGCACAGGCAATTCCTGGAAATCATGCATGAGCACTAGCACCAGCCCGACGTCACAGTATGCGGACAGCCGCGGCAGCAGGCACCCGAACCACGCCGGCCGCGACAGTAACCAGACCACCGTCCGGCCGGCACCCGGGAGTATTTTCTACGAACAGCCCCTGAATGAACGCACCCGGACCTTCCTGCGGCTGGAATTCCTGTTCCGCCAGGCGGGGCATCACCTGAACAGTGCGTCCGAATGGGACAGCCGCGCCACGCTGAACTGCATCCTCGAGATCGTCGACATCTTCGCCAACACCAACCTGAAGTCCGAGGTGATCAAGGAACTGGAACGCCACGCCGGCAACCTGAAGCGGCTGGACCAGAACCCGGCCGTGGACCATACCCAGCTTGCCCGGCTGATGACGCACATCAGTGACCACATCGAGGGAATCCATACCATCAGCGGGCAGGTGGCCGGCGAACTCACGAACAGCGAATTCCTCACCAGTATCCGCCAGCGCAGTGCGATCCCCGGTGGAACCTGCGACTTTGACCTGCCGGCGTTTCACTACTGGCTGCAGCAATCACACGCCCAGCGTACCCGGGACCTGGGTAACTGGCTCGGCTGCTTCGATGCCATCGGCCAGGCAATCCAGCTGATCCTTGGCATGACCCGCGACAGCACGCCGATGAAACCCGCCCTGGCGCAGGGCGGCGTCTACCAGCGCACGCTGGATCCGAACCTGCCCTGCCAGCTGATCCGGATCGAGCTGCCGGCCGACCTGCCCCTCTTCGCCGAGCTGAGTGGTGGACGCCACCGCTTCACCGCCCGTTTCCTGCACTTCTCCACCGCCGACAACCGCGCCCGGCCGACCAACCAGGATGTCGAGTTCCGGCTGGCCTGCTGCGTGATCTGAACCGGCCGCCCCATGGAGCCCAGAAACCCGGGCATACACTCGGTAAGCTGCCCCACCTGTTCCACCCCGGTGGAATGGAGTCCACAGCAGCAATGGCGACCGTTCTGCTCGGAACGCTGCCGACTGATCGACCTGGGACAATGGTTTGACGAGGCACACCGGCTGCCGACCGATCAGACACCCGGCAGCGACCCGCTCGATCCCTGACCCCGGACGCAAGCGGCGTCCCGTGTGTCCGGGCGTGGCGGAAATCCGGCGAGACACGCGGTTTACACCGGGAAAGACGGCACCGGGGCAAGTATGCACAGCGCCGCACTGATGCGGACGCAACCCGGCTTCAGGTGCGATACTCCGCATTGATCTTCACGTAATCGTAGGAAAGGTCACAGGTCCACACCCGGTCGCACGCCTGGCCGCGGCCAAGCAATATCCGGATGATGTATTCCGGCAGTTGCAATACCCGCTGGCCATCGGCTTCCCGGTAGTCCGGCGCGCGCCCGCCGTCGCGCACGATGCACACCTCGTCCAGCCAGATCTCGACCGGCCGGATATCGAGCCGGTCCAGCCCGGAGCGGCCGACCGCGGCGAGTATGCGCCCCCAGTTCGGATCACCGGCAAACAGCGCCGTCTTGACCAGCGGGGAATGGGCAATGGTATAGGCCACCTGCAGGCACTCGGCTGCGTCGCGGCCCTGTTCCACGCTGACCGTGACAAACCGTGTCGCACCCTCCCCGTCCCGGACGATGGCCTGTGCCAGATCGGTACACACGGATTCCACCGCCGTGCAAAACGCGGCATAGCCCGCGCTGCCAGGTGCCAGTGCGGCGCCCTGTGCAGCACCGGTGGCGACCAGCACACAGCTGTCGTTGGTGGACGTGTCGCCGTCCACGGTAATGCGATTGAAGGACTTTTCCACGGCCGCCGACAGGCACTGCTGCAGTGCGCCCGCCTCGACCACGGCATCGGTGGCGATGAATGCCAGCATGGTCGCCATGTCCGGGCGGATCATGCCGGAGCCCTTGGCGATTCCGGTTACCGTGATTTCCCTGCCGTTGACCGGGAACACCGTCGAAGCGCCCTTGGGAACGGTGTCCGTGGTGAGGATGCCCCGGGCCGCGTCCGGCCAGCCGTCCGGGGCAAGCTTCGCACAGGCCGCCGGCAGACCATCCACGATGCGCGCGACCGGCAGCGGTTCGCCGATGACACCGGTGGAAAAGGGCATGACCTGCGACGGACGACAGCCGGCGTGTGCGGCCAGGGCCGCACAGCAGGCACGGGCATCCTGCAATCCCTGCGCCCCGGTCCCGGCATTGGCGTTGCCGGTATTGACCAGTAACCAGACGGGCCGGTCCTGCAGCAGGTGCTCGCGCGCCACCTGCACCGGCGCGGCACAGAACTGGTTACGGGTGAACACGGCGGCACAGACGGTATCCGCTGACAGTTCCATCACGACCAGGTCCCTGCGTCCCGGCTTGCGGATGCCGGCCGCCACGGTACCCAGGCGGACACCCGTGACCGGCCGCATCACGGGCAGTGGATCAGGCAAGGCCGACACGACGCATTCGACAGGCGGTGGCGCGGCTCAGGACAGCCTGCCGTGGCACTGTTTGTACTTCTTGCCGGAGCCGCATGGACAAGGCTCGTTACGGCCGATCTTGCGACCCTCGCGGGTGAACGGCTGGTGCTCGGCCGGCTGGTCGCCCTGCTCCGGTTCATCCGCGATGGCACTGGCGTCGGCGTGGCGGAAATTCATCTGCGTACTGCTGCGACGCTGTTCATCCACGGCCGCCACGTCGGATTCGGCGCGCACCTGCACCCGCGTCAGTACACTGACCACCTCGTGCTTGATGCGATCCAGCATCGCCTCGAACATGGCGAAGGCTTCTTTCTTGTACTCCTGGCGCGGATCCTTCTGGGCATAGCCGCGCAGACCGATGCCCTGGCGCAGGTAGTCCATCGCACCCAGGTGTTCCTTCCACGCGGTATCCAGCACCTGCAGCATCACGGCCTTTTCGAAATGCCGCACCACCTCGACACCGGCCAGCAGTTCCTTCTCGCGATAGGCAGCGACCATGGTGTCGAGAATCTTCTCGCGCAGGGGTTCCTCGTGCAGGCCGGGATCCTCTTCCAGCCACCGGCGGATCGGCATTTCCAGCCCGTATTCATGCGTGAGCGCATCTTCCAGACCGGGCACATTCCACTGTTCGTCCATGCTCTCCGGCGGAATGTATTCGCTGATCAGCTGGTTCACCACATCCGCCCGGATGGCATCGACGATATCCGAGACATCGTCGGTCTCCATCAGCTCGTTACGCTGCTCGTACACGACCTTGCGCTGGTCGTTGGCCACGTCATCGAATTCCAGCAGGGTCTTGCGGATACCGTAGTTATGCGCCTCGACCTTGCGCTGCGCGTTCTCGATTGCCTTGGACACCCAGGGATGTTCAATCGCCTCACCGTGCTGCATACCCAGCTTCTTCATCAGCCCGGACACCCGGTCCGAGGCGAAGATCCGCATCAGGTTATCATTGAGCGACAGGTAGAAACGGCTGGAACCCGGGTCGCCCTGGCGCCCGGAGCGGCCACGCAGCTGGTTATCGACACGCCGCGACTCGTGGCGTTCGGTGCCGATGATGTGCAGGCCGCCGGCAGTCAGCACCTGCTCGTGACGCTGTTTCCACTTCGCCTTTACCTGCGCAATGGTCGCCTCGTCGGGACTCTCGAGCCCGGCCAGTTCGGTATCGAGACTGCCGCCCAGCACGATATCCGTACCACGACCCGCCATGTTCGTGGCGATGGTGACGCTGCCCGGAGCGCCGGCCTGGGCCACGATCTGCGCCTCCTTCGCATGTTGTTTGGCGTTCAGCACCGCGTGTTTGATCTTCGCCTTGTCGAGCAGCCCGGACAGGTATTCGGAGGTCTCCACCGAGGCGGTACCCACCAGTACCGGCTGGCCGCGTTGCTGGCAGTCGCGGACATCCTCCATGATGGCCTGGAACTTCTCTTCCATCGTGAGGAAGACCAGGTCCCCCATGTCGTTGCGGACCATCGGGTTGTGGGTCGGGATGACCACCACCTCGAGGCCATAGATCTGCTGCAGCTCGAACGCCTCGGTATCCGCCGTGCCGGTCATGCCGGACAACTTGCGGTAGGTGCGGAAATAGTTCTGGAAGGTGATCGAGGCGAGCGTCTGGTTCTCGTTCTGGATCCGCACGCCCTCCTTGGCCTCGACCGCCTGGTGCAGGCCCTCCGACCAGCGCCGGCCCGGCATGGTGCGGCCGGTAAATTCATCCACGATCACGATCTGGCCGTCCTGCACGATGTACTGGTCGTCCTTCCTGAACAGCAGGTGCGCGCGCATCGCCGCGTTCAGGTGATGCATGAGGTTCAGGTTGGCGGCGTCATACAGGCTCTCGCCTGACTTCAGCAGGCCGCTCCGGACCAGCAGTTTCTCCACGTGTTCGTGCCCGGCCTCGGTCAGGAAAATCTGGCGATTCTTCTCGTCCAGGGTATAGTCCCCGGGGCCGTCCTCCTCTTCCTGCAGTGTCAGCTCGGGTACCAGCGCATTCATTTTCACGTACAGGTCGGAACGTTCATCCACTGCGCCGGAAATGATCAGCGGCGTCCGGGCCTCGTCGATGAGGATCGAGTCGACCTCGTCCACGATTGCGAAATTGCGACCGCGCTGGAAACGGTCACGGATGGCGAATGCCATGTTGTCGCGCAGGTAATCGAAGCCGTACTCGTTGTTGGTTCCGTAGGTGATATCCGCCTCGTACGCGGCACGCTTTTCCTCCTGGGACTGGCCGGATACGGTCACGCCGGTCGTCATGCCGAGGAAGTCGTACACCTTGCCCATCCAGCCGGCGTCGCGGCGTGCCAGGTAATCATTGACGGTCACGACGTGCACGCCTTCACCGGGCAGTGCGTTGAGGTAGGCCGGCAGCGTGGCCACCAGGGTCTTGCCCTCACCGGTACGCATCTCGGCGATCTTGCCGTCGTGCAACACCATGCCGCCGATCATCTGCACGTCGAAATGGCGCATCCCCAGCACGCGGAACGCGGCCTCACGCACGGTCGCAAAGGCCTCGGGCAACAACTCGTCGAGCGTGGCACCACCGGCCAGCCGCTGGCGGAACTCATCCGTCTTGCCGCGCAATGCCTCATCGGATAACGCCTTGAAATCAGGCTCCAGCGCATTGATCCGGAGTACCACCCGCATCATGCGTTTCAGCAGACGTTCGTTGCGGCTGCCGAACACCTTGTTAAGAATCGTGAATGCCATGAATTTCCTGCAGAAAGATGACCGATTGAAAGTCGGGAATGATACCGCAACCGGCTGCAAATTAGCAGTTTGGCGTATACCGTAAAGGTCACCCCGGGCGTTCGCCACGGCGCGAGATCGCCGGGGACGGGCCGGCTACTTGTGGATGAAGCGGGACGGGTTGACGGACTTGCCGTTGCGCAGCACCTCGAAATGGACATGCGGACCGGTCGAGCGGCCGGTCGAGCCCATCAGTGCGATCTGCTGACCCTTTTTGACCGTATCGCCGACCTTGACCAGGTTCTTCAGGTTATGCCCGTAGCGGGTCACGTAACCGTTGCCGTGGTTGACCTCGACCGTATTGCCGTACCCGGAGCGCCTGGCGGACCAGATCACGACCCCGTCAGCGGCGGCAATCACCTCGGAGCCCTTCTTGCCGGCAAAATCCAGCCCGCGGTGAAATTCCTGCTTGCCGGTGAACGGGTCGCTGCGCTTGCCATAGAGCGAGGACAGCCAGCCCTCCTCGACCGGCTTGCCGGACGGCATGACCCGCTCGGAAAGGCTGCGGCTCATCAGCAGGCTCTCCAGTACGGACAGCTTTTGCCCACGGTCCGAGATCTCGTTATCCAGCCGGTCCAGCATCGCCAGGACGTCGTTGAAACCCGCCGGCTCGGCTTCATCCTGGGAATTGTCGGGCCCGCCCATGGGTGGAGGTGCATTGAAGTCGAATTCCGCCTGGTCGAGGTCGCCCTGGCTGACCAGGCGTTCGCCCAGGCCATTGAGCCGCAACAGGTCACCCTGCATCTGCCCGATGCGCAGGGTCAGTGCATTGAGGTCGGCCCGTGCGGACTTGCGTACCGCATCCAGTTCATACTGCTGTTTTGTGAGGATGGCACGCCAGTCATCCACGTATTCCAGGTCATTCCCGCCCAGCTGGTACGCGAGATAGAACACCCCCCCCAGCAGCAGCAGGGTGCCAAGCAGGGCCGACAGCAGCACGGTCAGAGGCTGGAATTCGAAATTCCAGACCTGTCCCTGCCGGTTGCTAAACAGTATGATGTTCATCCGCGCACCGTTTACTGAATCATGAATTTACCAATAAAATTCAATAAGTTGAAAAAGTCTGCTCCGCTGGCGCGACTGCTGGCACAGGCACGCCTGCTGGTCACCCTGGAGCAGCTGCTGAAGCGCCTGCTGGAGGCGCCGCTGAACGAGCACTGCCGGGTGCTCGCCCTGCATGACCAGTCCCTGGTGGTAGCCGTCGACTCACCGGTGTGGGCCGCCCGCCTGAGGTTTCATACCCCCAGGCTGGCCAGGCTGCTTTCCCGTTCGCTGTCGGTACCCGTGCAAACCATCAGGGTACGGGTATGCCCGGTCAGCGGGGTCGAGGCCCCGGCCAGACGACCGCGGCCGGTACGGCGTGGCGCGGCGGGCAAACAGGCCCTGTTACAGGCTGCACAGACTGTATCGGACCCGGAACTGAAAACTGCACTGCAAAAACTGGCAAGCCACTACGAACCGCGATAGAAAGCATCCCGTCGGGCAGGTGGTGCCCGGTCGGAAGGCTCAGCTGGCAGGAACAGGCTGAAGGAACGAGATGGGTGCCTCGCTCATATCCTCAAACGTCACTTCTTCCCAGGCCGTTTCGTCCGCCACCAGTGCACGCAACAACTTGTTGTTGAGGGCATGCCCGGATTTGTGGCCCTTGAAGGCACCGATCAGACTGTGGCCCAGCAGGTACAGATCGCCGATGGCATCCAGAATCTTGTGTTTCACGAATTCGTCACGGTAGCGCAGACCGTCTTCGTTCAGCACCCGGTAGTTATCCAGCACCACGGCATTGTCAAGACTCCCGCCCAGGGCCAGCTGACGCTCGCGCAACTGCTCGATCTCGTGCATGAAACCGAAGGTACGCGCCCGGCTCACCTCCTTCACGAACGAGGTGGTGGAGAAATCGATCTCGGAATGCTGAATATTGGACTTGAACACCGGGTGATCAAATTCAATGGTGAATCCTACCTTGAAGCCGTCAAACGGTTCGAACCGGGCCGTCTTGTCGCCATCCTCGACCTGGATCGGGCGCTTGATGCGAATGAACCGCTTGGGTGCATTCTGCTCCTCGATACCGGCGGACTGGATCAGGAACACGAACGGGCCGGCACTGCCGTCCATGATCGGCACCTCGGCCGCACTCAGGTCGACGTAGGCATTGTCGATCCCCAGGCCGGCCATGGCGGAGAGCAGATGTTCCACGGTGGAGATGCGCACGCCGTGACTGACCAGCGTGGTGGAAAGCCGGGTATCGCCCACATTCTCCGGGCGTGCGGCGATCTGGACAACGTGCTCCAGGTCGACACGACAGAACACGATCCCGGTATCAGCGGGAGCGGGTCGCAGGGTCAGGTAGATTTTCTCGCCAGTATGCAGACCGACACCGGTGGCGCGGATTACATTCTTGAGAGTACGTTGTCGGATCATGGCTGTTCATTATCCTCGAGAATGAGCCGAATTCGCTGACAAGTACCAGAAAAGCCGCGAGCATATTAGCACATGCTCATTAACCTGCATAGAACACGGTCACAGTCTGATAGACACCTGTAAGAAAAGTTACATTAGTAAACCTGATTTCCCCATAAGCTGAGTCAATTCATTGCCGCCGGGCAGTGACCTGGCCGTTGCCGGCCAGGTACTCGCCCGCCGCATCAGTCCGCCTGGCGACGCAGGAATGCCGGGATATCCAGGTAATCCATGTCATCCGCCGTGTTTCCGCCTGCCGTGCGTGGCTGTCCCGTGGCCCTGCGGCGAATCACCGTGGGCGTGTCCAGATTGACGGCCGCGCCGGCCGTATCGGTTCCGGTCGCGCTGGCAGCAGCACTGGAACCGGTGTTGACGTGCACCAGTGACGGTTTTTCGGCAGACTTCTTCTGCCCGTTATTCAGGCCGGTCGCCACCACGGTGACCCGCAGTTCATCGCGCATGTCCGGATCGATCACCGTACCCACCACCACGGTGGCGTTCTCGGAGGCGAATTCCTTGATGGTATTGCCGACCTCCTCGAACTCGCCGATTCCCAGGTCGAGGCCGGCGGTGACGTTGACCAGGATGCCGTTGGCACCCATCAGGTCGATGTCTTCCAGCAACGGGCTGGCTACGGCGGCCTCGGCGGCCTCGCGGGCGCGGTCATCGCCCTTGGCGGTACCGGACCCCATCATCGC
>CAZMAK010000039.1:0-18412 GCA_964564245.1 uncultured Ectothiorhodospiraceae bacterium
CGCAGGACATTTCGCAGCGGGCGGCGCCGACGCAGGACATGGCGGTACGCACGCAGGGGCCGGCACCGCCGAGGTCCCAGCCGTACTCGTTGATCTCGTCGAAGAAGTGCTGGGTGTTTTCGGTGGTGGCGCCGATGAACATGATGTTGCCGGTCTGGCCGTGGAAGGTCACCAGGCCGGAACCCCATTTCTCCCAGCTCTCACCGAGCTGACGCAGCATGTCGGTGGTGTAGAAATTGCCGGCCGGCGGCTGCACGCGCAGGGTGTGGAACTCCTTGGATTCCGGGAAGGCATGGCCGACCTCGGAGAAGCGCGGGATGATGCCGCCGCCATAGCCATAGACACTGACGGTACCGCCCTTCCAGTAACCCTTGCGGGTTTCATAGGAGTGTTCCAGCTGTCCCAGCAGACCGTTGGCTATCGAGTTGATCCGTTCCTGCGGGTGCTCGTCACGCAGTCGCTTGATACCGCTGATGAAGCTGGGCCACGGGCCGTGCTCCAGTTCATCCAGCATGGGAGTAGGGTAGGTGTTCTTGGCCATGGCAATGATCTCCTGGAATGTGTTCTCTTACAGCATTGGTTGGTTACTGATTACAGCGCGCGTTGTCGCCGTTACCCGGCAACCAGTAAATCAGAGAGTTAACTTGGCCTGATGTCGGCATAAACTCGTGATTACCGGCATTTTAGGTAGGCGCTTGCAGCGAACATATCCTACCCATGGGGTGCCGCGTTTATCGACCTGTATCCCGAACGGGGTATTGGAAACTTTATGATTTAATTTCCGCTAGTTACACAACATGCCGGTGCAAATTAATGTGCACACAACTTTTTCTTATGTTGTCGGGTACTTAAATTGCGTCCGTCCGGTAATCCACGGGCAAAAAGGCCCGGAGCACCGTCGGAGATCAACCCTCGTAACTCATTGCCACACAGTGGCATACCCTGTTACCCGCATACCCCGTGGTGTATTAATCCGGCACGGGCCCGTACTATAGCCCCTACCCGCCCTGTAACGCCATCCCGCCTGTGCGAGCAACACCATGCCCCGCTTCCAGCCCTTCAACCCTGCCGATGACTCCGCCTACCATGCCTGGCGTGGCTGGAAGTTGCGCGCAGGTCCGTGCCTGCCGGAGGAGGTGCTGGTACCGGTCCGCGACCTGTCACGGCTTACCGACACGGAATACCAGGCCGTACTGGGCCGGGTACGCCGGTTCAACCTGGCGATTTACCAGGTTACCGGTACGCGTGCGGCCGGCAAGGCCGACATCCGTGCACTGGGTCGGCGGTTCGGGCTGGAATCGCTGGACATGAACCTGCGCGCGGACGAGGACAGCATCACCACGATTGCGGTCAAGCCGGTAGCGGACGGTACCCGGTATATCCCGTACACCGACAGGCCGCTGAACTGGCACACCGACGGGTATTACAACCGCGCGGAGGAACAGGTGCGCGGGATCATCATGCACTGTGTTGCGGCGGCGGCCAGCGGCGGTGACAACCTGTTGCTCGATCCGGAAATTGCCTATATCCGGCTGCGTGACGAGAACCCGGACTATATCCGTGCGTTGATGCGGCCGGACGTCATGACGATACCGGCCAACGTGGAACAGGGCAGCGAGATCCGGGCCGCACAATCCGGTCCGGTCTTTTCGCTTGAAAACGGCACAGATGCCCTCCATATGCGTTATACGGCGCGTACCCGCAGTATTGAGTGGAAGGATGATGCAACGACCCGCAATGCCATCGAATTCCTGCGTGAATTGCTCGACGGCGACAACCCGTGGCTGATCCGGCATCGCCTGCAGGCGGGGCAGGGCATTATTTGCAATAATGTATTACACAGACGCGAGGCCTTTGCCGATGACCGCGACCACCGGCGAGTTCTGTACCGGGCGCGTTACCATGATCGCATCCATGCCACGGTGGCCGGCCCGGATTGTTACGGAGAGAGGAAATGCTCTGGTTGAGTGAAGTGTTGTTACAGCACCATGATGTCAATTCCTTCGAGGCCCTGAAGCAGGTCATCGCCGAACGCGCACGCGCCGGCGAGATCCACTTCCGCATGGATGTCAGGCCTCCCTTCCAGGACACGCCGGAAGACTGGGAGGACCGCCTGGAAGCCGCGTTCTACACGGTACGGACCTGATGGCCATGTACTGGAATGACGAGACAGAGAAGCAGCCGGAATACGTCGTGCCGGATGACGTGGTCGATATCGCCTTCAAGGTGGACTGTCCCACGTTGCCGCTGGACCATGCGCATGCGCTTTCCACGCAGGTATTGCGCGTGTTGCCGTGGCTGGCCGATGAACCCCATGCCGGTATCCACCTGATCCACGGCGCCGCATCCGGAAACGGCTGGTATCGTCCGGATTACAGTGCACATGAGCTGCTGCACCTGTCCCGGCGTACCCGTATGCGCCTGCGTGTCCCTGGCCACCGGCTGGATGATGCGCAGCGGCTGATCGGGCAGACCCTGGATATCGACGGCCACCCGCTTACCCCCGGCGCAGTCAGTGTGTCCAGGCTGAGCAGCCTGCCCACCCTGTTTTCACGGTATGTCATCGACGCGGGCGGTGCCGACGAAAACGCGTTCCTCGAGCAGGCCGCAGCGGGTCTGCAGGCGATCGGGATCCCGTGTCGCAAGCTGATGGCCGGCATCAGTCATACCATGCAGTTCCCGGAGGGTCCGCTACATACGCGCAGCCTGATGGTGGCGGAACTCGATCCGGAACAGTCCGTACGGCTGCAGCAGCAGGGTCTTGGGGAAGGGCGCATGTTCGGCTGCGGCCTGTTCCTGCCGCACAAGGGCATCAAGGCGGTGGACGATTCCAGGGACTGATGCGGTCTTCCTGCTGTGCGTTTGCAAGGCACAGGCATCGCCGACTGCCCATATGGGATATGTTCGAGGCATGGGCAACTGGCTATAGTGACGCGCAATTCACAAGTGTTTTGAAAGAGTTACCTGTATCTGGAGACACATCATGAGTGACAAGCAGGCATTGATCGAGAAGCTGCTGAAATTGCAGAAAAAATTCATTGATTACGAACATCAGAATGGCGTGGAAATGAAGGATTACTTTGCCGCGGAGAAAGGTCATCCACTGGATGGTTTCCGCCAGGAGTACATGGCACTGGCCAATCAGCTGGTCGACATGGCGCACGCGGAGAAGGGTTCACACCGCTAGGCGCACCGCGCCCGACAAAAAAGCCGCATACCGAAAGGTTGCGGCTTTTTTGTCGGGCGCGATTTGTTCCGGCAACCGAGACCCGGGCCGGGACTGTGGTTCCCGTGCCGGCGGGAAGGGGGTGCGCCTGGCCCTGACGGCCGGACCGCGATCCCGTGCGGAGTTCTAGTAACCGCCCTTGCGTGCGATGAATGGCAGCCCGGCAATCCGGTTGCCCTGTTTGCTGGGCGCACCCGGGAACAGGTCGTACAGATCCTTGCTGATGACCTTCCTGCCCCAGACCTCGGACATGCCCTTGTTGATCATGCGCTCCATGGGCTGCTCGCCGTTGTTGTCAAAGTAACGCGAACGCAGATACTTCAGGATGTCGAAGTGTGCCTCGGTCAGTTCGATGCCGTCCCTGGCGGCCAGTGCCCTGGCGACATCCTCGTCCCAGATGCCCGGGTCGGTCAGATTGCCATTATCATCCAGTTCGATGCTCTTGCCGTTTACTTCCATTGCCATTGCCATGCTCCTGATTCAACATGAGATAAGGAATTTTTCAGGGCGGAATTGTATTGCAATGCGCGCGCTACCGGAAGTGCCTGGCGGGTCTTCCATCCCGGGGCCGGGAACCGGCTGACCGTCCTGTCTGCCGCGCCGGTCCGTCCGCTCACCGGATTCACCGTGCAGGCGGGTGAAGGTAAAATACCGGTATGCGATTCTGACCGACCGGGAAAACATGCTGTACCGGGAATACCAGCTGCCGGACACGGCCGGCCTCAATGCACGTCTGTACAGGCGGTTTCTGGCCCTGTCGGGGACCGGCCAGGTCAGCCGCACCCATCATTTCGGCGGCCGCTTCGAGAACATCTACATCGCCATGGCGGATATTCCGGAGATCGGCACGGTGCTCGACGTGTTCCGGCAGCAGGCCGGCGCGTGGCTGGGCAGGGACCCGCATCGGCTGAAGGCAGGGTTCTGGTTCAATGCCATGGAGTACGGCCAGCGCACTTCACTGCATCACCACGACGAGAACGATGAGCTGTTGTCCGCGGCGTATTACGTGCGGGTGCCGGCGCAGTCCGGTGATCTGCTGCTGTACGACGGTGAGCGTACGGTGCCGGTCCATCCGCAGGAAGGCAAGCTGGTGATGTTTGCGCCCGCGCTGTTGCACGAGGTGACGGCCAGCCACAGCCATGAGCTGCGCCTGTCCGTCGGCATGAACCTCGGGCCGGCCGTGCCGGAATAGCCGTCACCGGGAAGGGCGCTTGCGCAAGCTGACTCGTTTGTATGAATAAACGGGAAGCGCCGCGGAAGAACACGGAATCCTCATGAATCATCTCCTGGTCTTCCCCGGCAGTTCAGGTGTCCTCCGGCTTTAACGGGGTTTTCAGAGTTCCGCCCACATCCGTACCAGATTGATGTAGGACTGGTTGACCCGTGCGGTCTCCGCTGCGTCGGGGCGCTCCTGCAACAGCGTCTCGCGCGCCTGGTTCAGCTCATGCAGCAGCGCACGCTGCTCGGGGCCACGCACCAGGCTCTGGATCCAGCTCACGGCCACCACGCGTTCGCCGCGTGTAACCTCGGCGACGTGGTGGATGCTGGAGGAAGGGTAAAGCACGGCATCCCCGGCCGGCAGCTTCACGCGCTGCTCGCCGAAGGCGGTCCGGATGCACAGCTCGCCCCCCTCATAGTCCTGCATCCCGTTCAGAAAGATCGTTACCGAGAGATCGGAGCGGTACAGGTCACCCACACCCATGACCGGGTCATCGACGTGGTCGCCGTAGGACATCCCCGGGGTATACCGGGCGTAATAGGGGGCTGCCGTCTTCAGCGGCATGGCGGCACTGCGGTAGACCGGGTGTTGCACGAGGCTGCCCATCACCAGGTTGTTCAGCTTGCGAAAGGCGGCGGGGTCCAGGGCCAGTTCCTCGTTGCGCTTGACGCGCTGTGCCGCCTTGCCGGCCGAAGTGCGGCCATCGGTGAAGTGGCCGGCGGCAATCAGTTTGCGGGCGGTGCCGAGCTGGTCGTCGTCCAGTACGCGCTCGATATGTGTCAACATGGTTGCAGGCCTGCCTTGTCATCGGGTGTTGCGGTAAGATGGGTCGAACACAGCAGTGTAACGAATATCAGGACGGTAATCATGATTCTGAATGTAGTGGTACAGGAAGAGGTGTATCCGGTCAACGTGCCGGACATGCTGGTTCACGAGGCGGGCGACTTTTTCGACAAGCTGGATGCGGACATGGACAAGGGCTGGCAGATGAGCCGTGACTGGGTCGATCATCCGACAATCGAACAGCGCTGCCAGATCATCGGCGACAGGATGCTCACTGCGATGGACCACGACAACAGGAAGATGCTGATGCTGCTGTGCGCCTACGTGCTGGCGCGGGCCCCCGGCGTGACCGGGATCCGCATCGACACCAACGGCGAGATGATGGAAACCGAGCTGGTACTCGGCTGAGGATTTTCTGCACCGATCGCTGCCCTATGGCTGACCTGTTTACCCTGACGGCGCCGCTGCTGATCCGCTATCCGGATGGTACGCGGCATGTGATGGTGGAACGTTTTGCACATCCGCGGGGGTTGCTGTACTTCAGGGCGTTCTGGGACCGGCTGCCGCCCGCGCAGGGCATGGTGCTGGTCGAGGGTGAGGTGCATGGGGACGGCCCGTGGAAGATCGGTGCGGCCGTGGTGACCGTGCTCGGTTGTCAGGGCACGAATCCGGTCGAGGCCGCCGAGTATGCCGACTGGCAGTTCCACCGCGCGCAATGGGGCCCGGACTATCCCGATCGTGAGCAGCTGATCGAGCGGGCCCGTGCAGCGGGTTATTTGTCCTGACCGGTCCGGCAAAGCGGCTTTGACATGTGCAGGTGCGCGATGCGGTTGAACAGTACATGCCCGGTGCCGCTCGCGATATAGCCGTGCTTGCGGTAGAAACCCAGTGCCGACTCGCGCGCATCCAGCACGATGGTTGCGGCGCCAAGCGCCCGTGCCCGGTGTTCCAGCGCCTCCAGTAACCGGCTGCCCAGCCCCTTGCGCTGGTCGGGAATGTCGATGGCCATGTAGCGGATCTGCGCCTCGCGGATGGAATTGAAATGCAGGCGGCCAACCCCGTGCAGCCGGCCACCCGGGCCGACCAGCATCAGGTGCGTGCTGCTGTCGTCCAGCGCATCACGTTCACTGCCGCGCGGCTGATCCCAGGGTGCGCGCAGGATTTTCCAGCGCAGGTCGTAGTAGCGCCGGAAGTCTTCCGCGGTCGAGGGTTCGCAGACCTGCACGGCACGCGGTTCAGGCAAACACGACCCAGGTCGTCGCGATGTACTTGACCCCCTGCTCCAGTGCGGCACCGCGGTGCTCATGCGTCCAGAACGGCGGGAACAGCAGCAGCTTGCCGGCCTCGGGGCGGACCTGTACGTCCTGGTAGGAGAAGTCGGTGGTCCCGCCGGGCCCGGGCACGTCATTCAGGTACCACACGGCCACCAGCTGGCGCTGGCTGAATTCGTGGCTGCCGCCGTCGATATGCCACTGGTAGAACTCACCCGGGTTGGTGCGCTGGATGGCGTAGCCGCTGTCCTTGAAGGGCCCTCTGAAGAACGGATAGCGTTCACGGAATTCCCGGATTGCCGTGCCCAGGGAACGAAACAGTTCGCGGTCGATATCCTTCCAGTGCGGCTTGCCGCTTACCACCAGGTCCGTGGAGCGCTTGATGTTGCGGTCCTGCTCAACCGTCTGGCCGATGTGCCCGGGGTACTGTTCCTCCGTGCGCTCCTCAAAGCGGCGGATCATCTCGGTACAGATGTCCAGCGCCAGGGCGCGCGGCTGTTCGAAGATGAACGTATGCGGCCTGACTTCCCGGATCGACTGCAGCTCTGCCGCCGGAGAGGAACTGTGCGGGTTCATGTGCCGGATGCCAGGTGAGCGGACTGCAGCGGGCAGGACTCGATCAGGTGGATCAGGTCGGTGGTGTTGCGGTTGCCGCCGCTATCGAATTCTTCCAGGATACGCAGCGCGAGTGTACCCCAGTGCTCTGCCGAGCGCCGGGCCAGCTGCTCCAGCTCGCCGGTGGAACCGGTGACCTTCCACACCTCGTAGGCGGCCATGAGGCCGGGTGACAGTTCCCTGCGCATGCTGGACAGGTTGGCGAAGTAGAAGTGCAGCGATGCCGGGTTCGCGGATTCGAGCAGCGCCGGCAGCGTGGACAGGGCGTCTGCCAGGTGATCGCGTACCGCGCGCAGCATGATCTCCGCCCTGCAGTGTCCCAGGGTGACAAGCAGCCGTTCCCAGCCGGGACCGAGCAGTTTGCCTGCCTGGACCTCGCCGACCTCGTGCAGCACCATGTTGTGCAGTTCCTTGTCGGTCATGGCGTCGAGTGCGGTTTCGGGATCCCGCTCGAAGTCATAGCATTCCATGGCACACTTCATGGCATTGTCCGGGCGATTCCAGCGCCATTCCTCAAGCCGTTCCCACAGCATGCGTCGCAGCGACTCGCGCCGGATAAAGATGGTGTCGTTGTTGCTCATGGCGGGTGGTGCGGAAAGATCCCTGGCCAGCTCGGTGCCGGACACCAGCAGGGTGTAGCCGCTGGTGTTCCTGCGGGTTTCCAGGAAGCCGAGAAAGAACACCGGCTTCATGCCGTGCCCGTAACCACTGCTGTAGACGAAACCCAGCGGATTGAGCACCGCATTGATGGCCATGGCGTCGAACGGATCGAACTGCCGGCCGGCGGCCGGTACCGGGAGGAAGTCCTCGTGTTCCAGCTGTTCCCAGTGGGCTTCCCTTCCGGTCACCCAGTCGGTCAGTTCATCATGGGGCAGGGTGGCGCCAAATGACAGACCGTGTTCCCAGCGGAAATATTCGCGCATCTTCAGCAGGTAGACGCACAGCGTGTAATCCCTGGCGAACCGGGCATCGGAGATATGGCAATTGGTGCGCACCGCGTCCAGTGTCGGCAGGATCGCGCCGCAGTCTTCTGAAAACCTTGTGACGGGTGCCTTGCCGGTGCTTGTCACGGGTTGAGCCCTTGCTGAAATCACGGTTTTTTCTATGCTAGCATGGCGCGGCAGGAGGGGCCACATCGGCCCGTGCTGCGCAACGGAACTGGCAGGAGACGGCAGCGTGAGAGTCAAGAGCAGGTGGAACAACCGCAAGCGGGAACACAGCCTGACCGAGATTGGCGGGGCGGCGGCGTTCATCCTGTGGCGCATTGCCCAGCAGGGTACGCTCAACCTCGAGAATGAAGGGTTCCAGACGGACACCAATGCGCAGCGCCTCGATGTCATGGCCGAGTTCCTGGCCTTTCTGGTGCACATGACCGATCGCCTGCAGGCGGATGTGCTGGAGCAGGAGCAGCGGCAGGAATTCATTACCGCACTGGCGCGGCATCTGGCCGGCCAGATGCAGGAAAACCGTACCGATGCACAGGGCAATGGAGAATACCGGGGCGCATGGATCGGACTGCTCAACGAGCGGGCCGCCGACTATGCGGAATTTCCCATGCCCGATCATGCGCCGGGCTATGCGATGAAACGCTATTTCGCCGAGCACGTACGCGCGGTGATGGGCGAGAAAGACAACCAGTGGATCACCGACCAGGTGATGGATGTCGAGGTGCCCGAGGCACTCAAGCCGCTGGGCAAGGCCTTGCGGGATCTGTTTGCAACCGCGCAGCCATGAAAAAAGGCGGGCCGGACCCGCCTTTCTTCAGGATATGGCAACGCCGGCTACTTTTTCCAGTCGCCGAAGTTATCCGTGTTGTGTGCCTTGCCGTCTTCATAGCCGGCGGAATACGCATCCGTCACGCGCTGTTCTTCACGCTCCGGGTTCAGCAGATAGCCACCCTGCCAGCCCTGGATGTAATCCGGGTCGACGCCCATTTGTTCCATCTTGGTGACTGCGTTGTAGTATTCCTGGTTCATCGTTGCTACCTCTTGCTGTCTGGGTTTTGTGTCGGTTGATTCGGTTGATAAAGATCAGGTATTACTGCGGAGGTATTCTCGCGGCATCAGGGCGCGCCAGTACGGCACCGCTCTCAAGTACGGTTTGCGTTGCCTGTGCGGCGGTCTCCGCTATGACCGGGTGCCGGGTACCGGGCCTGGACTGCGCTAGCCTGGCGCTGCCCGCTTCGGTTTCGCGTGTGAACATTCGTGCTGCCATAAGCAGGTGCTAGCTCGTTGTTTCAATTGGACTAAACGCTGAGGCCGAGCAGTATACAGGAGGGTATCGGGCCCCCGTATATCCCGATAGAGAGAGTGGGAAGTGCCTGCAAATTGTTCGGTATCCGTATGAATCTTCGTAAAATTCTCTCTTTGGAGGTATTCGATCTGCCGACCCGGAACGTTAGCATACGGCGCATGGTTAAAACCGGTGTGGACAGGTGATCGCATCGAGGGAAGAGGTGGTGTATGTCTGAGCAGGATACCGAACAGGATTACAGAAGCGGAGTGGCGGCGTTCGAGGCCAAGAATTTTTCCATGGCCATGCGTCTGCTGTCACCGCTGGCAGAGGCCGGTCATGCGGATGCACAGCACCGGGTTGCCATCATGTTCCAGAACGGACTGGGTCAGGTTCGCAATGATTTGATGGCCTACCGGATGATGAAGGCGGCGGCCGAGCAGGGCCATGCACTGGCCCAGCATGGCCTGGGGTTCATGTTTATGGAGGGAGAGTGCGTCCCGCAGGACAGCGCCAGGGCGGTGGAGTGGTTTCGCAAGGCGGCGGACCAGGGACTGACCGGTTCCCTGACCACGCTGGCGCTGATGTACGAGGAAGGCAACGGGGTGGAGAAGGACCCGGAAGAAGCACGCCGGCTGTATGCGCTGGCCGGTTTCGATACGTGATCCGTTGCTTGCTGTCGTAGCCGGATCGCCATGGAATTAACGCCGGAAGACGCCTTGCGGGTCAACGTCCTGCTGGCCGGCAATCTCAGGGCGGTACGCATTGACGAGTCGAAGATGACCTTGCATGCCCTGTCGGACAAGGGCGAGGCGACCATCCGGCTCAATCCGAACTGCCGTGACGAGGCCTATCTGAAGCGGGTGCGCGAGACCCTGTCCAGTCATGTGCTGGGTTCACCGGGCGGCTATCCGGTGTATCTGAAGCGCTGGACCCGCATGGGGCAGGCGCGGGACGGGATCCTGGAATCCCTGCTGCTGCTGGGCGAGCCGGAGGCGGTTGTCGCCGTGGTCAATGCAACCGGCATCACCGATGAACTGGCCAGCCGTGCGTGGTGGGCATCCCAGACTGCCGAGAATGCACGCTGCATGCTGCGCCAGCCGGCGGTCGTGCGCGGGCGGATGGGGGCGGTGCTGGCGGATTTCCTGATCGAGTTCCTGCCCTTCGAGGAAGATGCGCGTGACCAGATCCGCTCGGTGCGGCTGGTGCTGCAGGGACAGTTGATCAGTCCGGGCGCGCGTCAGCGACTGTGGGACAAGGGTCGCCACAAGAATGCCTATTTCGTCGGCTTTCTGCAGGCACAGCCCGACCGGTTGCCCGATGTACAGCCGGCCAGCCCCCTGTGGGAAGGCATGCAGGAACGGCTGGCGGCGTTGCGGGACGCGGGTAATCCGTATGCCGTGCAGTTCTGCCGCCTGCTGTCCCCGGCCGGCCAGAGTTACCTGGCGTGTGTGGAGACCGTGCTCAGAAAACCCGCCAACCAGGATGTCATGGTGGAACTGATGCGCGCGCTTGCTGCCTATTCCGCCGGCCTGCCGGACCGGAAGCGGCTCACCACGATCGCGGAGATCGAGCAGGAGGTCGAAGCGAGAATGAGCGATGATGACCGCGGCGGACTGGCGGGTTTGTTGCAGGAGATTCCCGAGTATGCGCATCATATCCGCGCCGCACTGTTCCTCTCCCTGCTGGATGAACCCGTGCTGGATCCCGTGTTTTCCAGGACCGATGCAATCGGTACGGTGATGCGCAGCAAGCTGCAGCCATTGATCGAACCGGTCCGGGAACAGATCGGCGTATTACGGGGGCCCTGACCACGGGAAAACCGCATGGCAGAGATTCGCATGTACAGTACCGCCTTCTGTCCCTACTGCGTGCGCGCCGAGCAGTTGCTCAGGGCCAGGGGTGTGAGGGCGATCGACAAGATCTTTATCGACCGGATGCCGGACGGATACCAGTATCTGGTGAACATGACGGGACGGCGGACCGTCCCCCAGATCTATATCAACGAGCGGCACATCGGCGGATTCGATGACCTGCTGGAACTGGATGCCGCGGGTGGACTGGTACCGCTGCTGGCCAATGACTGAACCGGAACGCATATGGATTATCTGCCCGTATTTCTGAAGATACAGGACCGCCCCTGCCTGCTGGTGGGCGGTGGCAAGGTCGCCGCCCGCAAGGCCACACTGTTACTGCGTGCCGGCGCGCGCCTCACCGTGGTGGCGCCGGCCTGCTGCGAGGAACTGCAGGGGCGGGCACAACGCGGCGAGATCACCCTCGTCACAGGACCATTCACTCCCGCCGCCATCGATGACGCAGTGCTGGTGATTGCGGCGACCGACGCCGAGGCGGTGAACCGCGAGGTGTTCGAACAGGCCAGCCGGCAGCGGATCCCGGTCAATGTCGTCGACAATCCCGCGCTGTGCAGTTTCATCATGCCGTCCATCGTTGACCGCTCACCGGTGCAGGTGGCGGTTTCGACCGGCGGCGCCTCGCCGGTACTGGCACGCCTGCTGCGGGCGCGGCTGGAAAGTTTCATACCGGCGGCCTACGGCCGGCTGGCGCGGCTGGTGGACGAGTACCGGCTGCGCGTCAAGCAGCGCTTCACCGAGCCCGGGCAGCGGCGCTATTTCTGGGAGAGCGTGCTGCAGGGGCGCGTGGCGGAACTGCTGTTCGCCGGACAGGAGGCCCAGGCGCGGGCCGCGCTGGAAAGTGCGATCGAAGACACCGGTAGCGGCTACGATTCGACTGGCGAGGTATACCTGGTCGGTGCCGGCCCGGGAGATCCCGACCTGATCACCTTTCGTGCCCTGCGCCTGATGCAGCAGGCCGACGTCGTGGTCTATGACCGCCTGGTATCCCAGCCGGTGCTGGACATGGTGCGCAGGGATGCCGAACTGATCTACGCCGGCAAGGAACGCAGCAAACATACCCTGAGCCAGGAAACGATCAACCAGTTGCTGGTGCGGCTGGCCAGGGAAGGCAACCGTGTGCTCCGGCTCAAGGGCGGTGACCCGTTCATTTTCGGTCGCGGCGGGGAAGAGATCGAGACACTGGCGCAGGAAGGAATCCCGTTCCAGGTCGTGCCGGGGATTACCGCGGCATCGGGCTGTGCCTCCTATGCCGGCATCCCGCTCACCCATCGGGACTATGCGCAGTCCTGCATATTCGTTACCGGCCACCTGAAAGACGGCAGCATGGACCTGGACTGGGAGAAACTGGCCAGGCCGGCGCAGACGATCGTCTTCTACATGGGCATGCACAGCCTGCCCGAGATCAGCCGCCAGCTGATCGCACACGGGCTGGCACCGGATACCCCGGTTGCCCTGGTCCAGCAGGGCACCACGCCTGACCAGCGGGTGTATATCGAGACGCTGGCTTCCCTGCCCGATCTGACCGAGCGTCAGCCGGTGAAGCCACCTACCATCATCATCGTCGGTACGGTGGTGGACCTGCATAAGAAACTGAATTGGTTTGGAATCCCGGCCTGACGGGCAGGATTTCCTACGCCCTCCTGAAGTGATTCGCCGGAACCGGGTAGGAAATATCCGATTTCTTGCCGCCCGCCCTTGCGCTAGCCTGTGCCGTGAAAAGATGGTAATAGCTGACCAACAAGCCGGGAAAATATCACAAGGAGGAGGAGAAAATGATCAATGTCATGCTCGTGGATGATCATGGACTTATGCGCGACGGTCTCAAGCGGCTGCTGAACGATGTTGACGGTATCGATGTCGTGGCCGAAGCGGAGACCGGTGAACAGGCGATTCACCAGGTCCGGCGCAGGCCACCCGACGTAATCCTGATGGATATCAGCATGCCGGGTATCGGTGGACTGGAGGCGACCCGCAAGATCGCCCTGGTGCAGCCGGACGTGAAGATCATTGCCGTCACCATCCACGATGCCGATCCGTTCCCGGCGCGCCTGCTCGAGGCGGGTGCCGCCGGATATCTTACCAAGGGTTGTGATGTCCGCGAGATCATCAATGCCATCCGTTCGGTGCATGCCGGCCGGCAGTACATCACCCCGGATGTCGCACAGACACTGGCGCTGACACTGGTCAACAAGGGTGAAAAGTCTCCCATGGAACGGCTGACACAGCGCGAAACCCAGGTCATGCTGATGATCGTGAAGGGCGCGGCCAACAAGGAAATCTCCGCCCGGTTGTGTCTGAGTCCGAAAACCACCAGCACCTATCGCTACCGCCTGTTCGAAAAGCTGGGTGTCCAGAATGACGTGGAACTGACCCGCTTCGCCATTCGCCACGGGCTGATACACGAAAACGTCTCGCACTGACTGCCGGGCCGGCAACCCGCCCGGGTTGCCGGCCCGGCAGGAACATCCGTCTGCCGTTCCGAAAACTGAGATATCCGTCAGAGTTTCGCTGCGTGCTGCTGGCGAGAATCAGCGACCTGTGCTTTTCTGGTGGTGCGTGCGATCCGGGAGGATCCGCGCAGGAGTTCAGGCATGTCTACCGCAAGAAAGCCTGCACCGGAGATACCCGTCGGACTGGAGTGGTTCAACACGACCGGCCCGGTTTCGCTGACGGACGCCCGGGGCCGGCTGTTGTTACTGGAGTTCACCGGCAGCAGCCTGGTGCCGTGTACCCTGGCGCTGGGTGAACTGGACCGGCTGGGATACCGCTACCGCGACGACCTGACGATTGTCTGCGTACATGTGCCGGTATTTATCGGCGAACTGAAACGTTCGCATGTACAGAAATTCATCAATCGCATGAACATCCGCTTTCCGGTCATACACGATCCGGATCATCAGCTGTTGGCCCTGTTTGGTGTGCGTCAGCTGCCTGCCCACGTGTTGATCGACCGGGACGGATGCGTGGTCGGCGCCATGAACGGCGCAGACAAGTTCGACCGGCTGAAGAAGGTGATCGACCACCAGCTCAGTCTGCGCAGCGGCAGGACGGTTGCCCGCCGGGTTCCGTTCCGGAAAAGAGCGCTCCCGGAGCCGGCGGGCGTGCTGCGCTTCCCGGGCAGAATCGCGCTGGCACGTGGGCGCGTGTACCTGTCCGACAGCGGTCATCACCGGATACTGATCCTCTCGCCGGACGGTCACGTGATACGGCAGTACGGTGAACAGGGCGGTGGTTTTGTGGACGGTATCGGTGCAGCCGCCGCCTTCCGCAATCCGCAGGGCCTGGCGATGGCGGATGACTTTCTGTATGTGGCCGATACCGGCAATCACGCCATTCGCAGGATCAACCTGCAGACCGACGAGGTGGAAACGATAGCCGGCAATGGCACGGTGGGCGGCAACGCGCCGGGCAGGCGTCAGCTGCCACCCGCGATCGCCCTGAACACACCGGTGGACGTGGTGTTGCAGGACGGCAGGCTGTTTATCGCCATGGCCGGCCTGCATCAGATCTGGGCCCTGTCGCTCCTGACCAACACACTGGAGGTGTTTGCAGGTACCGGCAATGCCGGCGTTGACGACGGCCGTCCGTCCGTTGCCAGTTTTGCGCAGCCCGTCGGCCTCACCGTCAGCCACGGACGGATCTACTGTGCAGACGCGTTGTCATCCGCCGTGCGCAGCATCGATCCGCTGACCGGATATGTTTCCACCCTGGTGCGGGGTGAGGCGGCGCTGCCGGACAGGCGGCAGGACCTGCCGGCAAAGGGAGCCGGTCTCCTGCAATATCCGCAGGCGATCGTGGCCGACCCCGTGCAACGGCTGCTCTGGGTCACGGATACCTACAACGATCAGCTGTGCAGGATCGGCATGGACTCGCGCCATGTTTCCCGGCTGGTCCTCGATCGCCGGCTGGATGAGCCGGCCGGGCTGGCGTTTGCTGACAATACCCTTTACATTGCCAACACCAACGCACATGAAATCCTGCGGGTCAATCCGGACAGAGGCCGCCTTGAAGCACTGAATGTCAGCGAAGACGATTACGAAGTTTGACCCCGATTGCCGCTTGTGTCCCAGGCTGGCCGGTTTCCTCGACCAGGTATCCCGCAAACACCCTGACTACCATGCCCGGCCCGTGGCGGCGTTCGGGGACCGGGCGGCGCGTCTGCTGATTGTCGGGCTGGCGCCCGGCATGCACGGGGCCAACGCAACCGGCCGGCCGTTCACCGGTGATTTCGCCGGTATCCTGCTGTACCGTACCCTGTATGACTTCGGCCTCAGCAGCCATCCCGAATCCGTTTCCAGGCACGATGGCCTGCGCCTGTACGATTGCCGGATCACCAATGCGGTAAAGTGTCTGCCGCCACAGAACAAGCCGTTGCCGGCCGAGGTACGCCAGTGCAATACCTACCTGCAGTCCGAACTGGACGGCCTGCCGGAAGCCGCGCTGGTCATTGCGCTGGGCAGGCTCGCGCATGACGCCGTGCTGCGGGCATCCGGTCTGCGCTTGTCTGCATTTCCCTTCGCCCATGCCGCCATGCACGCATTGCCGGCCGGTTTCACGCTGCTGGATTCCTATCACTGCAGTCGCTACAACACCCAGACAAGAAGGCTGACGGCACCGATGTTTGCCGAGGTGTTTCGTATCGCCAGGCAACGGCTCGACGCCGGGGGCGGGTGAGTGCGCGCCGCGGGCCGGGCAGCACGGACTGACTGAAGATGTTTGACGCAAAGGCCTTCCTCAGGACCCTGTCCACCAGGCCCGGTGTGTACCGTATGCTGGATGCCGAGGGTGCCGTGCTCTACGTGGGCAAGGCCGGCAACCTGAAAAACCGCGTCGCCAGTTACTTCCGCAGCAGTGGCCTGAGCACAAAGACCCGCGCGCTGGTCGAGCAGATTGCCGGTATCGATATCACCGTCACCCATACCGAAGGCGAGGCGTTGCTGCTGGAATGCAACCTGATCAAGCAATTTGCCCCCCGCTACAACGTATTGCTCCGGGACGACAAAAGCTATCCGTGGATCTATTTGTCCGATCGCCAGGAATTCCCGCGCCTTGCCCTGCATCGCGGTGCGCGGCGTGCCTCCGGCCGGTATTTTGGCCCGTATCCCAATGCCGGCTCCGTGCGCGAGAGTCTCCAGCTGCTGCAGAAGCTGTTCAGGGTGAGACAGTGTGAGGATGTGTTTTTCAGGAATCGCAGCCGGCCCTGCCTGCAGTACCAGATCGGGCGTTGCACGGCACCCTGCGTGGAACTGGTCAGCAAGGAGGAGTATGCGCGGGATGTGCGGCGCACCGTACTGTTCCTGGAAGGCAGGAGCAACGAGGTGATCGATGAACTGGTCGGCTGCATGGATCAGGCGGCGGCCCGGCAGGAATACGAGCAGGCGGCCGTGTTTCGCGACCAGATCGCCAGCCTGCACCACGTGCAGGAAAAACAGTACGTCAGCCGTGAACGGGGTGATACGGATATCCTGGCCTGTGCGATCGGCAACAATGTGGCCTGCGTGCAGGTCTTTTTCGTGCGTGGCGGGCGCAACCTGGGCAATGCCGCGTTTTTCCCGAAGCTGCCGCTGGATGCAGGGCCGGAAGAGCTGCTGGCTGCATTCCTGCCCCAGTATTACCTGGACAAGGAGATCCCGGCGGAGATCCTGCTCAGCCACCAGCCTGCCGACAGCGGGCTGCTGGAGGCGCTGCTGGGTACACTTGCGCAGCACCCGGTTGCCTTGCGCGCGCGCGTGCGCGGGGACCGGGCGCGCTGGGTCCGGATGGCCGGTGAGAATGCCGTGCATGCCCTCAATGCCCGGCTGAATGCCGGCAAGGGCTATGCGGCCCGGTTGCAGTCACTGACCGAGGTGCTGTCCCTGGACGAGCCTCCTGCGCGGATCGAGTGCTTTGATATCAGCCATACCGGTGGTGAATCCACGGTTGCCTCGTGCGTTGTGTTTGGTGCGGACGGGCCGTTAAAATCGGACTATCGGCGGTTCAATATCCGGGATATCCAGTCCGGGGATGATTACGCAGCGATGTCGCAGGCACTGACCCGGCGCTATACCCGCTTGCGCAAGGGTGAAGGAGCGTTGCCGGACCTGCTGCTGATCGACGGGGGCAGGGGACAGGTCGCAGCGGCCTGCCGCGTGCTGGAGGAATTGCAGATCCCCGAGGTGCGCGTGCTGGGCGTTGCCAAGGGACCGGGTCGCAAGCCCGGGCTGGAAACCCTGCACCCGGCCGAAGGCGGCCGGCCACTGGCGCTGGCGGCGGATACCCCGGCGCTGCACCTGATCCAGCAGATCCGCGACGAGGCACACCGGTTTGCCATCACCGGGCATCGCCAGCGCCGTGCACGCAGCCGCAATCGCTCACCGCTGGAGAACATCCCGGGTATCGGTGCGAAGCGCCGCCAGTTGTTGCTGCAGCAGATGGGCGGGCTCAGGGAAGTGGCTCGGGCCGGCGTCGAGGACCTGGTGCGCGTCAAGGGCATCAATCACACGCTGGCGCAACAGATTTACGATGCGTTTCACGGCGGCTAGCCGACAGGAATCTTTCGATGAAGTGGACACTGCCAAACCTGCTGACCCTGCTGCGGATCGTGCTGATACCGGTGCTGGTCGTGGTGTTCTATCTGCCCGGCAAGTGGGTGCCGCTGCTGACGGCGTCGATTTTCAGCCTGGCGGCGGTCACGGACTGGCTGGACGGGTTCCTGGCCCGGCGCCTGAAACAGCTGTCGGTGTTCGGGGCGTTCCTGGATCCGGTTGCCGACAAGCTGATGGTGGCCGCGGCGCTGGTATTGCTGGTGGAGAGCAACCATGACCTGTTTTTCACGATCCCGGTGGTTGTCATCATCGGCCGGGAGATTGCCGTCTCCGCCCTGCGTGAATGGATGTCCGAGATCGGAGAGCGCGCCACGGTTGCGGTTTCCATCATCGGCAAGATCAAGACCACGGCGCAGATGGTTGCGATCGTACTGCTGCTTTACGATCTGCCGGTGGCCGGCTACCCGACCCACCTGATCGGCATGCTGCTGCTGTATGTCGCCGCCCTGCTTACCCTCTGGTCGATGGTGATTTACCTGCGGGCCGCCTGGCCTTTACTGGCGGGGAATTCGGGCCCTTCCGACGGGCAGGGTGCTTGACTCTGTCTGGCCAGTCTATAAAATGTCGGATTGCTATTTGCGGGAATAGCTCAGTTGGTAGAGCACAAC
>CAZMAK010000040.1:0-18138 GCA_964564245.1 uncultured Ectothiorhodospiraceae bacterium
ACGTGGTGACGCGGCGCACGGTGTTCGACCTGCGCAAGGCACGCCAGCGTGCCCATATCCTGGAAGGCCTGGCGGTCGCACTGTCGAACATCGACGAGATGATCGCACTGATCAAGGCCTCGCCGAACCGGGTGGCGGCGAAGACCGCATTGATGGAGCGAACCTGGGCGCCGGGCATCGTGACCGGCATGCTGGAACGTGCCGGTGCCAGTGCCTCGCGCCCGGATACGCTGCTGGCCCGTTTCGGCCTGGTGGATGGCTTGTACCGCCTGTCCGAGGAACAGACCCAGGCGATCCTCGACCTGCGCCTGCACCAGCTGACCGGCCTGGAACAGGACAAGATCCTCGCCGAGTACAAGGACCTGCTCGAACTGATTGACCGGCTGCTGTCGATCCTGCGCGACCCGGAGCGGCTGATGGCGGTGATCCGCGAGGAGCTGACCGAACTCGGCGAGCAGTACGGCGACGACCGTCGCACCGAGATCATGACCGACCACCTCGATCTCAGCATCGAGGACCTGATCACCGAGGAAGACGTGGTGGTGACCCTGTCACACGCCGGTTACGCCAAGTCGCAGCCGCTGTCGGACTACCGTGCACAGCGCCGCGGCGGGCGTGGCAAGAGTGCGGCAGACGTGCGCGAAGAGGACTTCATCGACAAGCTGTTCATTGCCAGCACGCACGACACCATCCTGTGTTTCTCCAGCCGCGGCAAGGTGTACTGGCTGAAGGTCTACGAACTGCCGCAGGCCGGGCGCGGCGCACGCGGCAAACCGATCGTCAACCTGTTGCCGCTGGAGGGCGACGAGCGTATCAACGCGGTGCTGCCGATCCGTGAATTCACGGAGGATCACTACGTGTTCATGGCCACCGCCAACGGCACGGTCAAGAAGACCGCGCTGTCCGACTTTTCGCGGCCCCGTGCGAGCGGCATCATCGCCATCGACCTGCGTGACAACGACTACCTGATCGACGTCGCCATTACGGACGGATCACAGGACATCATGCTGTTCAGCGATGCGGGCAAGGTAATCCGGTTCGGCGAGAACGACGTGCGTGCCATGGGTCGCACGGCGTCCGGTGTGCGCGGGATCCGGCTGCGGCCGGGGCAGCGTGTGATCTCGCTGATCATCGCCAGTGACAGCCCGGTACTCGCCGCGACCGAACAGGGCTACGGCAAGCGCTCCGCCGCAGACGATTATCCCGTCCATGGCCGTGGCGGTCAGGGGGTGATCGCCATCCAGGTGACCGAGCGCAACGGTCCGGTCGTCGGCGCGATCACGGCGGACGATAACGACGAGGTCATGCTGATCAGCAGCGGCGGGACGCTGGTGCGCACGCGGGTCAACGAGATTTCGGTGATGGGCCGCAATACCCAGGGCGTACGCCTGATCACGCTGGTCGAAGGCGAACTGCTGGTCGGAATCGAGCGCATCGTCGAGGAACGCGACGAGGAAGACGTTACGGCTGACGGCCCCGCCACGCAGGAACCCGGTTCACCCCAGGCATAATTTCATTCGCAGGAATCCCATGTCTTACGTATACAATTTCAGCGCCGGACCGGCCATGTTGCCCCGGGCCGTTCTCGAGCATGCCCGTGACGAACTGCTTGACTGGCATGGTACCGGCATGTCGGTGATGGAGATGAGCCACCGCAGCAAGGAGTACATCGGCGTGGCTACGCAGGCCACGGCCGACCTGCGTACCCTGCTGGCGATCCCGGACAACTACAAGGTACTGTTCCTGCAGGGCGGCGCCACCAGCCAGTTCGCGATGGTGCCGATGAACCTGCTGCGCGGGCGCGGCGGGGCGGATTATCTCAATACCGGTGCCTGGTCGAAGAAGGCGATTGCCGAGGCGAAGCGCTACTGCGAGGTGAACGTGGCCGCCAGTTCGGCGGACAGCAGGTTCACCACCATCCCCGCGCGCGACGGCTGGCAGCTCGATGCCGGTGCCGCCTACCTGCACTACACGCCGAACGAGACCATCGGTGGTGTCGAGTTCCATTCGATTCCGGACTGCGGCGATGTGCCGCTGGTGGCGGACATGTCCTCGACCATCCTGTCGCGTCCGCTGGACGTGTCACGCTACGGGCTGATCTACGCCGGCGCACAGAAGAACATCGGGCCGGCCGGGCTCACGGTCGTGATCGTGCGCGAAGACCTGATCGGCGAGACACTGCCCGGTACACCCACGATGTTCGATTACAAGGCGCACGCCGACAATGATTCCATGCTCAATACGCCGCCGACCTTCGGCTGGTACCTGGCCGGACTGGTGTTTGCCTGGTTGCGCGAGCAGGGCGGGCTGGCGGCCATGGCGGAACGCAACAGCCACAAGGCCCGGCTGCTCTATGATGCCATCGATGCCTCCGGCTTCTATCACAGCCCGGTCGATCCGGCCTGTCGCTCGTGGATGAATGTTCCGTTCACACTGGCAAATCCGGACCTGGACGCCGGGTTCCTGTCCGGCGCAACGCAGGCCGGCCTGGTCGGCCTGAAGGGCCACCGCTCGGTCGGTGGCATGCGCGCCAGTATCTACAATGCCATGCCGGAGGCGGGCGTGGTGGCGCTGATCGATTTCATGGCCGGGTTCGAGCGTACGCATGGTTGATGCATCGTCCGGAGCAAGGAACCCGGTACCGACATCCTGATCCAGTGACATGACCATGTACAAGATTCTCACCCTGAACAATATCTCACCGGCCGGCCTGGAACACTTTCCGCGTGACAGTTACGAGGTGGCTTCCGAGATCCAGCATCCGGACGCCATCCTGTTGCGCTCGGCCAGCATGCACGAGATGCATATACCGGCCTCGGTGAAGGCCATCGGCCGTGCCGGTGCCGGCGTCAACAACATCCCGGTGCAGCGCATGAGCCGGTCCGGCATCCCGGTATTCAACGCGCCGGGGGCCAACGCCAATGCGGTCAAGGAACTGGTTATCGCCGGCATGCTGATGGCGTCGCGCAACCTGTGCCAGGCCTGGGATTTCGCCCGCTCGCTGGAAGGCGACGACGCAGCCATTCACCGGTCGGTCGAGTCCGGCAAGAAACAGTTTGTCGGTTTTGAGCTGCCCGGCAAGACGCTGGGCGTGGTCGGGCTGGGTGCAATCGGCGTGCAGGTGGCCAATGGCGCGCTGGCGCTGGGCATGAACGTGGTCGGCTACGACCCGGCAATCACCGTGCAGCGCGCCTGGGAGATGTCCTCACAGGTGCACCAGGCGACCAGTATCGACGACCTGCTGGTGAACGTGGATTACGTCAGTTTCCATGTGCCGCTGGTGGACGCCACGCGCAACATGATCAACCGTGAACGCCTGCAGCGGGTCCGCAAGGGGCTCGTGGTACTGAATTTCTCCCGCGACGGGGTGGTGGACAACGACGCCGTGGTCGAGGCCATCGACGCCGGCAGGGTGTACGCCTACGTCTGCGATTTCCCCGGCAACCGGCTCAAGGATCACCCGCGGGTGATCACCCTGCCGCACCTCGGTGCCTCGACCGTGCAGGCCGAGGAAAACTGTGCCGTGATGGTGGTCGAACAGGTACGTGATTACCTGGAACACGGCAACGTCCGCAACTCGGTCAATTTCCCCGAGCTGTTCATGCCGCGTAACGAGGGCAACCGCGTCGCCATCGTCAACGAGAACGTGCCCAACATGCTGGGCCAGATTTCCACCTGCATGGCGCAGGCCGGTCTCAATATCCTCGACATGCTCAACAAGTCGCGCGCCGACCTCGCCTGTACGCTGGTGGACGTGGATTCCGTGCCGACGCAGCAATGCCTCGACGCCATCTCCGGCATCCGGGGTGTGCTGAATGTGCGGGCGCTGTGAACGGCCGGTGGCTGTCAATCCTGCGCTGATCCGTTACTATCCGTCCCATGAGTGATGCAGACAAACTGGACGGGTTGCGCACGCGCATCGACGCCCTGGACGAGCAGATCCAGCGGCTGATCAACGACCGCGCCGCGCTGGCCATGGAAGTGGCCGCCGTCAAACTGGCCCAGGGTGGGGATACCCACTTCTACCGGCCGGAGCGCGAGGTGGCCATCCTGCGCCGCGTCAGCGAGCGCAACGCCGGGCCGATGCCGGCGGAGGAAATGGTGCGGCTGTTTCGCGAGATCATGTCGGCCTGCCTGGCGCTGGAACAACCCCTGAACATCGCCTATCTCGGCCCGGAGGGGACCTTCACGCAGACGGCGGCACTCAAGCAGTTCGGTCACTCGGTGCTGACACAGCCGCTGGACGGCATCGATGATGTGTTCCGCGAGGTCGAGGCCGGCACGGCGAACTACGGCGTGGTGCCGGTGGAGAATTCCACCGAGGGCGTCGTGCGGCACACGCTGGACCTGTTCCTGCAGTCGCCGCTCAGCATCTGCGGTGAAGTGCAGTTGCGCATCCACCACCACCTGCTGGCGCGGGCGGGTGACGCGCCCGTTACGCGCGTGCTGGCCCACCAGCAGGCGCTGGCGCAGTGCCGCGTCTGGCTGGAATCCAGCCTGCCGCACGCGGAACATGTGGCCGTGTCCAGTAACGCCGAGGCGGCACGGCTGGCCGCGCAGGAGGAGGGTACGGGCGCGATCGCCGGCGAGACCGCCGCGGAGATCTACGGACTGACCATACGCCACCGGAACATCGAGGATGAGCCGGACAATACCACACGTTTCCTGGTGATCGGCAGGCAGGCGGCGCTGCCAAGCGGGAACGACCTGACCTCGCTGCTGATCTCGGTGCGCAACCGGCCCGGGACCCTGTATGCCCTGCTCGAACACTTCGCGAGCAATGGTGTCAGCATGACACGGATCGAGTCGCGCCCGTCCCGCAAGGGGGTGTGGGACTACGTGTTCTACATCGATGTCGAGGGACATCGCGAAGACGCGCAGGTGTCCCGGGCGCTGGCCGAACTGGAGCAGGGTGCGTTCGCGGTCAAGGTGCTCGGTTCCTATCCGCGCGCCGTGATCTGACCCGGGACGCACTTGCCTGAAGGTCAACGCCTGCTTGAAATGGGATTGATGGCCACGGAAACACAACGAATTTCCATGCAGCATTCCCGTGGATTCCAGGGTCGTGTGCCGGCGTTCCGGATCCGGTCAGGTGCTGGCCGGATGCGGCCCCGCAAATTCTCTGGTATGAATTGAAACCTTATGTGTGCAGATTGTTCAGGGTCTTCCCATGCCGTCCGCTGAACCGGATTTTCTCGGGCTGGCCGCGCCCGGCGTACGCGGGCTGACCCCGTACCAGCCCGGCAAGCCGGTGGCCGAACTCGAGCGCGAGCTGGGTATCCGCGATGCCATCAAGCTGGCCTCGAATGAAAACCCGTACGGGCCGGCGCCGGGGGCGCTCGCGGCGGCACAGGCCGCGCTGCAACAGGTCGCGCGCTACCCGGATGGCAGCGCTCATCAGCTGGTGGAACGGCTGGCGGCGCAGCACGGTGTGGGAGCGGACAGCATAACGCTCGGTAACGGTTCCAATGACGTACTCGACATGATCGCCCGGGTGTTCCTGACGCCGCAGCACGAGGCCGTATTTTCCCGGCATGCCTTTGCGGTGTACCCGATATCGGTGCAGGCGGTTGGTGCGGTGGCACGCGTGGCGCCGGCCCATGACGGCAGTCGCGGGCCCGTCTTCGGCCACGACCTGGCCGCCATGGCCGCGCTGGTGAACGACCGGACACGGGTCGTGTTCATCGCCAATCCCAACAACCCGACCGGTACCTGGCTGGCTGCCGGAGAACTCGAAGCCTTTGTCGCCCGGTTACCCGCGCAGGTGATGGTCGTCATCGACGAGGCCTATTTCGAATACGTGGACGAGGCGCAATACCCGGACAGCTCGTGCTGGCTGCAGCGTTATCCCAACCTGATCGTGACACGCACGTTTTCCAAGGCCTATGGTCTTGCCGGCTTGCGGGTCGGTTATGCGCTTTCGCATCCGCAGGTGGCCGGTCTGCTCAACCGCGTGCGCCAGCCGTTCAACGTGAACCTGGTAGCGCAGGCGGCCGCGCTGGCCGCGCTGGAGGATACCCGGCACCTCGCCGAATGCGTGCGCCACAACCGGGAAGGGATGCAGCAACTGGTGGCCGGATTCCGCGAACTGGGTCTGTCGTTTATCGAGTCCGCCGGCAATTTCATTGCCGTGGACGTCGGTCGCCCCGGGCTGGAGGTCTACCGGTCCCTGTTGAGGGAGGGTGTGATCGTGCGTCCGGTGGCCAACTACGAAATGCCGACGCACCTGCGCATCACCATCGGCAGGACCGAGGAGAATGCACGCTTCCTCGCGGCCCTGCGCAAGGTGCTGGCATGATCCGGCGGCTGTGTGTCATCGGGGTCGGCCTGATCGGCGGTTCACTGGCGCGTGCGCTGCGCCAGGCGGGTTACTGCCGGGATATCGTGGGTGCCGGGCGTGACCCGCAACACCTGCAACAGGCGGTCACGCTGGGTGTGATCGACCGCTACGAAACCGACCTTGCCCGGGCGGTGCAGGATGCGGACATGGTGGTGGTATCGGTGCCGCTGGGCGCCATGCAGGCGGTCTTCGCGGCAATCCGCGATCATCTGGCGGAGGATGCCGTAGTGACCGACGCCGGCAGCGCCAAGGCCAGCGTGGTCGCGGATGCGCGTGCCGCGTTCGGCAAGTTGCCGGCCGGTTTTGTACCGGGCCATCCCATTGCCGGTACCGAGCAGAGCGGGGTGGCCGCTTCGTTCCCGGACCTGTATCGCGACAAGCGGGTCATCCTTACCCCGACTGATGCATCGGCCGCGGAGGCCGTGGCACGCGTGCGCGCCATGTGGGAAGCGACCGGCGCGCAGGTGACCGAGATGAGTGCGGAACATCACGACGAGGTGCTGGCCGCCACCAGTCATCTGCCGCACCTGCTGGCCTTTGCCCTGGTGGAAAGCCTGGCCCGGCTGCAGGATCAGCGCGAGATGTTCGAATACGCCGCAGGCGGGTTCCGTGACTTCACCCGCATCGCCTCCAGTGATCCGGTGATGTGGCGCGACATCTGCCTGGCCAATCGCACCTCCCTGCACGTCATGATCGAGCGTTTCAGCGCGGACCTGCAGGAACTGGATCGCGCCATGTGTGCCGGCGACGGTGAGCGCCTGCTGCAACTGTTCAGTGATGCGCGGCGCGCGCGCGATCGTTACGTGGGGAAATAACCGGGATCCGGTCCATGAGTGAAATGCGTTTTCAGGTGCAGGCAGGCGGACGACTGGGCGGCAACATGCGGGTGCCGGGTGACAAGTCCATCTCGCACCGTTCCATCATGCTCGGCGCACTGGCCAGCGGGGTTACCCGGGTCAGCGGTTTTCTCGAAGGGGAAGACAGCCTGGCCACACTGGCCGCATTTCGTGCCCTGGGTGTGCACATCGAAGGGCCCGATGCCGGCCGGGTGACCGTGCATGGCGTGGGACTGCACGGCCTGCGTGTTCCGGCAGCGCCGCTGTATCTCGGAAATTCGGGGACCTCGATGCGTCTTATGTCGGGCTTGCTGGCCGGGCAGGCATTCGATTGCGTGCTGACCGGTGATGCATCGCTGTCGGGACGGCCGATGCGCCGCGTGGTCGACCCGCTCGGTGCGATGGGTGCCCGCATCGACACCACGGAGCGGGGTACCGCACCGTTGCACATCCACGCCGGTGCGGGATTGCAGGGCATCGCCTACGACATGCCGGTCGCCAGCGCACAGGTCAAGTCCAGTCTGCTGCTGGCCGGGCTGTATGCCAGCGGCACCACCTGTGTCACCGAGCCGGCACCAACGCGCGATCACACCGAACGCATGCTGGCCGGGATGGGCTACCCGCTGCAACGCGACGGTGCGCGCGTCTGTCTGCAGGGCGGACATCCGCTGCATGCCATCGAGATCGATATCCCCGCCGATATCTCCTCGGCCGCGTTCTTCCTGGTGGGAGCCAGCATCGCACCCGGCTCCGGCCTGCTGCTGCAGCACGTCGGCATGAACCCGACCCGCACCGGCGTCATCGATATCCTGCGGCGCATGGGTGCGGATATCGAGGTCATCAACCCGCACGACGTCGGTGGCGAGCCGGTGGCCGATCTGCGTGTACGCAGTGCATCACTGCACGGGATCGACATCCCTCCGGAGCTGGTGCCACTGGCGATCGATGAATTCCCGGTGATCTTCGTCGCCGCCGCCTGCGCCACGGGACGCACGGTGCTGTCCGGTGCGGAAGAGTTGCGCGTCAAGGAAAGCGACCGCATCCAGGTGATGGCCGACGGGCTGCAGCGGCTCGGAGTGCAGGCGCACCCTACAGCGGACGGCCTGGTCATCGAGGGCGGCCCGGTCGGCGCAGGTTGCGTCGACAGCCACGGTGATCACCGTATTGCCATGGCGTTTGCCATGGCCGCGTTGCGTGCGGCGGGCACCATTGAAATCACCGACTGTGCGAACGTGAACACCTCGTTTCCGCGGTTCGTCGACCTCGCACGTGCTGCCGGACTGGCGATTGCAAGCAGCGTATGACACTGGATCAAATGGATATGGTCCCCTCACCCCGACCCTCCCGGCTCTGGCTCCTGCCTCGCTACCGCCTGCATCCCTGCAGGCGTCCCGGAGGGAGAGGGCGTGTGCAGTACTTCGATGATCGACTGACATGACCGACTCCGGCCCGAATGCAATTCCGGTCATCACCATCGACGGACCCAGCGGTTCCGGCAAGGGTACCGTCAGCCTGGCCGTGGCGCAGCAACTGGGCTGGCATTATCTCGACAGTGGCGCGCTGTATCGCCTGCTGGCGTACGCGGCGCTGCAGCAGGGACTGGCGCTGGGGGATGCCGATGCGCTGGTCAGCCTGGCCGGACGGCTGGCCTGTGATTGCTGCCCGAGTTCGGCCAGTGACCCGGCCGTGCGACTCGCTGGCCGCGACGTGACCGGGGAACTCCGCACCGAGGCGGCTGGTGCCGCGGCCTCGCAGGTCGCCGCCCTGCCGGCGGTGCGGCATGCGCTGCTGGACTGGCAGCGCAACTGCCGTCAGCCGCCCGGCCTGGTGACGGACGGGCGCGACATGGGCACGGTGATTTTCCCGGATGCCGACCTCAAGGTGTTTCTCACGGCCAGCCCGCAAGTTCGTGCAGAAAGACGCTATAACCAGTTGATAAATATGGGTAAAGAGGCCGACCTCGCGACACTTGTTCAGGAGGTGGAGGCGCGGGACCGGCGGGATGCAACGCGTGCCGCTGCGCCCCTCAAGCCGGCACCGGATGCGCTGATCATCGACAACAGCCGCCAGGATGTGGCGGCGACCGTGGCTGCCGTGCTTGAGGCCGCCCGCAAGAAAATTTGAAAAACCCCTGTACGATTAAGCAGATACACGTATAATCCCGTCTTGAGCCCGGCACATGCCTTGTGTGTGTCCGGATTTTCCAACCTGACCCGGAGTGTCGCCAGATACTGCGGTTATTAAATCGGGCCGCGAACGCGGTACCAGGATGAATTTTCCCATGACTCAAAGTTTTGCTGAGATGTTTGAAGAAAGCCTCGCGCACCAGGAAATGAACCGTGGCGCAGTGGTGATCGGTACAGTGGTTGATATTCAACCGGATATGGTGATCGTGCACGCCGGACTGAAGTCCGAAGGTGTCATCCCGATCGAGGAATTCAGGAACGCCGCGGGTGAACTGGAGGTCGCGGTGGGCGACCAGGTCGAGGTCACGCTCGAGGCGGTGGAAGACGGCTTCGGTGAAACCCGGCTGTCGCGCGAGAAGGCAAAACGGGACCAGGTATGGCGCCGTCTGGAACAGGCCTACGAAAACGAGGACATCGTCAAGGGCGTGATCAGCGGCAAGGTCAAGGGTGGATTCACGGTCGACATCGAGGACATCCGCGCCTTCCTGCCGGGTTCGCTGGTGGACGTGCGGCCGGTGCGCGATCCGGTGTTCCTGGAAGGCAAGGAACTGGAGTTCAAGGTCATCAAGCTCGACAAGCGCCGCAATAACGTCGTCGTATCACGCCGCGCCGTGGTGGAGACCGAGTTCAGCGCCGAGCGCGAGGCCATGCTCGAGAGTCTCGAGGAAGGCATGGTCGTCAAGGGTATCGTCAAGAACCTTACTGATTACGGTGTATTCGTCGACCTGGGTGGTATCGACGGTCTGCTGCACATCACCGACATGGCGTGGAAGCGGGTCAAGCATCCGTCCGAGATCGTCAACGTTGGTGACGAGATCGAGGTGAAGGTGCTGAAGTTCGACCGCGAACGCAACCGTGTTTCGCTGGGCATGAAGCAGCTTGGACAGGACCCGTGGGCCGACCTGGCACGCCGTTACCCCGCCAGCACGCGCATGTTCGGCAAGATCACCAACATCGCCGACTATGGCTGCTTCGTGGAAATCGAGGAGGGTGTGGAAGGCCTGGTGCACGTGTCCGAGATGGACTGGACCAACAAGAACGTCAACCCGTCGAAGGTGGTGCACATCGGCCAGGAGGTCGAGGTTATGGTGCTGGACATCGACGAGGAACGCCGCCGTATCTCGCTTGGCATCAAGCAGTGCTACCCGAATCCGTGGGATGAGTTCGGCGCCACCCGCAACAAGGGTGACGTGGTCAGGGGCACCATCAAGTCGATTACCGATTTCGGTATCTTCATCGGCCTGGAAGGCGATATCGACGGACTGGTGCACCTGTCCGATATCTCCTGGCACGAGCCGGGCGAAGAGGCGGTACGCAAGTTCACCAAGGGTGACGAGATCGAAGCCGTGGTGCTGTCCGTCGATCCGGAGCGTGAGCGCATCTCGCTGGGCATCAAACAGCTGGAGAAGGATCCGTTCTCCAACTTCGTGGCCGAACACAGCAAGGGCAGTATCGTCAAGGGCACGGTGAAGGAGGTGGACGCCAAGGCCGCCATCATCGACCTGGGTGACGGTGTCGACGGTACGCTGCGTGCCTCCGAGCTGTCGCGTGATCGCATCGAGGACGCACGTACCATCCTCACGGTGGGAGACGAGGTGGAAGCCAAGTTCATGGGGGTCGACCGCAAGAGTCGGGCCATCATGCTTTCGGTCAAGGCCAAGGATTCGGATGACGAGGCGGCAATGATGCAGGATTACGGTGCCAGTTCGTCGGATGCGACAACCAGTCTTGGTGATGTGCTGAAGCAGCATTTGAACGGGGAAGATGGTTAGTCGGTAGCCTGAAGGGGGCAATGACTTATTCGTTGAGGATTACTGGAACGGAATACTGATCCGGGATGGTGGGAAAAAATGACAAAGTCTGAACTGATCGAGATACTGGCAACAAAGAACGGGCATCTGAACTACAAGGATGTTGAACTGGCCGTAAAGAGTCTGCTGGAGCAGATGAGCTGGGCACTCGCGACCGGTCAGCGGATTGAGATCCGGGGGTTTGGCAGTTTTTCACTGCATTACCGGCCGCCGCGGATCGGCAGGAATCCGAAAACCGGTGAGTCGGTTGCGCTGGCGGCCAAGCATGTTCCGCACTTCAAACCCGGCAAGGAACTCAGGGAACGGGTGAACGAGGGGTTGCAGCGGGAACTTGAAAGCCAGCCACAGAGCTAGGCTCGAGGGCGAACCGCCGGGTACGGCGGACAGGCCGGAGAGCGTTTGTCACTGTCGCCCATGCCGCCCGGGTCTGTCTGCCAGGCCGATTGCCGTGCCGGCGGGTTGCTGACCGGGATGAATCCGTATCAGACATGCAGTCAGTTCCATCAGGCCACGCGGGATAGCGTTCCCGCGTGGCCTTTTCTTTGCCCGGATTCCGGCCTGCCGGTGGGCGCATGATGGAAAACCTGCTCTGGTTGCTGTTACCGGTGGCGGCGGCCATCGGCTGGATCACGGCCAGCCAGCGCAAGGTCAAGTCGGGCCGGCGTGCGGAGTCGATGCTGGGCTCCGAGTACATCAAGGGTCTGAACTACCTGCTGAACGAACAGCAGGACAAGGCCATCGACGTGTTCATCCGCATGCTCGAGGTCAACAGCGATACGGTCGAGACCCACCTGGCGCTGGGCAACCTGTTTCGCAAGCGCGGCGAGGTGGACCGCGCCATCCGTATTCACCAGAACCTGGTGGCGCGTACCAATCTCAGTGATGAACAGCGCCACGACGCGCTGCTGGAACTCGGCCAGGACTACATGAAGGCGGGACTGTTCGATCGCGCCGAGAGTCTGTTCCGGGAACTGATCGAGGCCAACGTGCACGTGACCAGCGCACTGCCGCTGTTGCTGGATATCTACCAGCAGGAGAAGGACTGGGAGAATGCGATCGCCATTGCGGCGCAGATGGCCTATGTGGGCGGGCAGCCGGCGCGCGGGGTGATCGCGCAGTTCTACTGCGAACTGGCCGAGAACGCACGGGCACGCGGCAATACCGAGGAGGCGCTGCGCCTGCTGGGGAAGGGCGGGGAATATGATCCGCGTAGCGCACGGACCAGCCTGGTACGCGGTAACATCGCCTTCCAGCAGGACGACTTCAGTACGGCCCTGTCCGCCTACGAGCAGGTGGTGGAACGGGACATCGATCTGTTGCCCGAGATACTCGACGAGATCCGGGTATGCCATACCGAGCTGGGCAGCCTGCCATCGCTGATACCCTTCCTGCAGCGCGCCGTCAACCAGTTCGGCGGGATCACACCGGTGCTGGCGCTGGCCGAGATCATCGGCCGGGAACGCGGTGATCGCGAGGCGGCGGAATTCATCGCCGGCGAACTGCTCAGACGGCCCTCGGTCCGTGGCCTGTCCCGCTTTATCGACCTCAGCCTGTCCGGCAGCGCGGGTAGTGAACACGAGAAACTGTCGATCCTGAAAAACATCACCGACCAGCTGCTGGAGAACAAGCCGGTGTACCAGTGCAGCAACTGCGGCTTCAACGGCAAATCGCTGCACTGGCAATGCCCCGGCTGCAAGCAGTGGAACAGCATTCGCCCGATCCACGGCGTGGACGGTGAGTAGACCACACGTACAGGAATCCGGATACATGAACACGACCGCAGACTCGCGCATCATCGTTGCGCTCGATTACGCCGAGCCAGCCGCCGCCCTGTCACTGGTGGACCGGCTCGAACCGGGTTCCTGCCGCCTCAAGGTGGGCAAGGAACTGTTTACCCGCAGTGGACCGGCGCTGGTGGAACAGCTGGTCACCTGCGGTTTCGACGTGTTCCTGGATCTCAAGTTTCACGACATCCCCAATACCGTGGCCAGCGCCTGTCATGCCGCCGCCGACCTGGGTGTCTGGATGCTCAACGTGCACGCGCTGGGTGGTGCACGCATGCTGACCGCGGCCCGCGAGGGCGTGGAGCGTGCCGCCACCCGGCCCCGGCTGATTGCCGTGACCATTCTCACCAGCATGGATGAACCGGACCTGCGTGCGGTCGGACTCGCCGGCAGCCCGGCGGACAACGTCCTGCGTCTGGCCGGACTGGCACGCGACTGCGGCATCGACGGGGTGGTCTGCTCGTCGCGCGAAACGGCCGCCCTGCGTGCGCGGCTGGGCAAGGATTTTCTGCTGGTGACGCCGGGTATTCGTCCGGCCGGCAGTGCCGCGGATGACCAGCGCCGGGTCATGACCCCGCTGGAGGCAATACGCAACGGGTCGGACTACCTCGTGATCGGACGCCCGGTCACGCGGGCTGACGACCCGGTGCGGGTTTTACGCATGCTGAATTCAGAATTGTCCGCTGCCCCCTGCAACCCGCCCGATGCAAGCTGACGGTGGCCGTCCGCCGCGGCGGACGGTTGCAAGTCAACCCGCATGCTCAACCGCAGGAGGCAGAAATGCGCTACTTGGTCACTTCATTCTTCACTCTGTTGATGCTGTTCACGGCCCAGGTCCTTGCCGGCCCGGTGGATATCAACCAGGCCGACGCCGGCACCCTGGCCACGGCCATCGTCGGAATCGGGGAGAAAAAGGCCGCCACGATTGTCCGGTACCGGGACTCCAATGGCCCCTTTGCCAGCGTGGATGACCTGGCCCGGGTCAAGGGGATCGGTCCCGCCACGATCGAGAAGAACCGCCAGAACCTCATGGTCGGGACGCCGGCAAACTGATGTGGCACCCATGGCCGCCACCGGTCGGGATACGGCTGGTGGCGGTCGTCCAGGTGCGACCAAAGTACCATTTTATACAGTAAGTTGTGATGCTATTATGAGACAGGTGTTGAGGTAGCCTGGGCAGCTTGTCCGACCCTCCGGAAGCGACGCCACCGGCTGCAGGGACAGGCAATCCCGTGCCGGAGCGCCTTTGAAATAGTTGTCCCTGCGCAAGCAGGATACGGGAACACGCTGTATAGTTTCAGGGGGGGATCCCGCGGTGCGGGAATGACGAACATTCATCAACATGGCTTACTATTGAATATTCAATCTTCACGCCGGATCGTCGATGATGATCGGGAGTTCGGGGATAACGACCGGTTGTCCCCGCCATCCCCGGGGAGCCGTGTATGACCTTGTATCCAGTTATCCTGTCCGGTGGAGCAGGGACACGCCTGTGGCCTTTATCGCGCGAACACTTTCCAAAGCCACTGATGCCGCTGGTGTCCGATCGCTCCCTGTTGCAGGACACCGCAGTGCGGCTCGACGGGGTGCCCGGGCAGGGTGAGGCCCTCTATGTGTGTAATGAGGAACACCGGTTCCTGGTGGCGGAACAGGTCAGCCACCTCGACCGGAAGCCCGCCACCATCATCCTCGAGCCGGAAGGGCGGAATACGGCGCCGGCGCTGACCCTGGCCGCGCTTTACCTGGTACAACGTGATCCGGATGCGCTGATGATCGTCATGCCGGCGGACCATGTCATGACACAGCCGCAGGCCTTCGTCGATGCGGTGCAGCAGGGCCGCGCGGACGCCGGACAAGGGGCACTGGTCACCTTCGGGATCGTGCCGGACCGGCCGGAATCGGGTTACGGCTACATCCGTCGCGGCAGCGCGCTGCCGGACAGCAGCGCATTCCGGGTCGGGGAATTCGTCGAGAAGCCGGATCTGCAGACGGCACAGGCCTATCTCGACAGCGGGGACTACTACTGGAACAGCGGGATCTTCCTGATGCGGGCGGACCGCTGGCTGGATGAAGTCGAGCGGTTTGCACCACTCATCCTGCAGCACTGCCGCGCTGCCATGCGGCTGGGCAGCCAGGACTGCGACTTTTTCCGGGTCAGCAAGGCGGATTTCCTGTCCTGCCCGTCCGATTCCATTGACTACGCGGTCATGGAAAAGACGGACCGCGCCGTGGTGCTGCCGCTGAGCGCAGGCTGGTCCGATGTCGGTGCCTGGCCGGCGTTGTGGAATATTTGTCCGCGGGACGCCGACGGCAACGTCATTCGCGGCGACGTGCTGGCGGAGGACACGCACAATGCCTTCCTGGTGGCACAGCACCGCTGCGTCGCCACGGTCGGGCTCGATGACATCATCGTGATCGAGACCGCCGACGCCGTGCTGGTGGCGAGCAAGGACAAGGCGCAGGATGTCAAGGCGATCGTCAACCGCCTCAAGGCCGCAAAGCGGGATGAATACAAGATGCATCGACAGGTGTACCGGCCCTGGGGATCGTATGAGGGGATCGATGCCGGGTCACGCTTCCAGGTGAAGCGGCTGTCGGTCAAGCCGGGGGCGCAACTGTCATTGCAGATGCATCACCACCGTGCCGAGCACTGGGTCGTGGTCAAGGGCACGGCGCGGGTTACCTGCGGAGACCAGGTGTTCAACCTGCACGAGAACGAGTCGACATACATACCCATGGGTGAACGGCACCGGCTGGAAAATCCGGGTAACATTCCACTCGAGGTGATCGAGATCCAGTCCGGCAGTTACCTGGGCGAGGACGACATTGTGCGCTTCGAGGATGTGTACGACAGGGTCCAGCAGAAATAGGGCAGGGTTCCGGCACAGGCGCATCGCCCGCGTAATTACAGATCAGGTTTTCAGGAAGGACGAACATGGAAATGAAAGTCAGAAAGGCGGTATTCCCGGTGGCGGGCCTCGGCACACGGTTCCTGCCGGCCACCAAGGCCAACCCGAAGGAAATGCTGACCGTGGTCGACAAGCCACTGATCCAGTATGCCGCCGAAGAGGCCGTGAATGCGGGTATCGAGGAACTGGTCTTCGTGACCAGCAGCAGCAAGCGTGCCATCGAGGACCACTTCGACAAGAACTACGAACTGGAATCCGAGCTGGAGCGCAAGGGCAAAACGGATATGCTCAAGATCGTGCGCGAGGTGGTGCCTTCCAACGTGGCCTGTGTCTACCTGCGGCAACCCGAGGCGCTGGGTCTCGGCCACGCCGTATTGTGTGCGAAACCCGTGATCGGGAATGAACCGTTTGCAGTGATTCTGGCCGACGACCTGATCCATACCGGCAGGAACTGCGTACTGGGCCAGATGCTTTCGGTATACAACGACCGGAATTGCAGCATTCTCGGGGTGGAGGAAGTCCCGCACGATGAAACCGACAAATACGGCATCGTCGACCCGGAAGAATCCGACGGCCGCATTACCAAGGTGAGAAGTATCGTCGAGAAACCCCGGCCGGAAGACGCGCGATCCAATCTGGCCGTCGTCGGGCGCTACGTGCTGAGCCCGGCCATCTTCAGGCACCTGGAGCAGATACCGCGCGGTGCCGGTGGCGAGATCCAGCTCACCGATGCCATCCAGCGGCTGTTGCAGGAAGAACCCGTGCTGGCCTACCGCTTCGAGGGCAAGCGCTACGACTGCGGCAGCAAGCTGGGTTACCTGCAGGCCACGGTGGAATACGCCCTGCAGCACCCCGATCTGCGCGAGCCGTTTCTCGAGTACCTGGTGCGCGAGTTCGGTCAGCGCGCGAAGAAGTTCCTGCGCGCCATCAACGACTGACCCTCGTCCTGCCGGAACCACGGGGCCGTGCCACCCGCAGCCGGGCGGCATGGCCCTGTCCGTTTCCGGTGCCCGGCCGCCGCTATCGGTGGCAGCGCGCCATGCATGGACTATGCTTGTCCTGAGCCGCTGCAACCACCCGGCAGCGCCAAATGACGGAGTGCAGACATGAGCGACCGGTATGCTGTGTTGTCACACGTCCCGCTACATGCAGGGATGCCATGCCAGACACCCGACGGACTGGCACCGCGGGTACACGACAACGCACCGGCCATCAGCGTGATGACGGACTTCCGGAAGGTGACACCCGTGACCATCGAGCCCGACCTGAACATCGATGCGGCGCTGCGCAAGATGAAGGAGGCCGGAGTGCGCCTGTTACTGGTGCCGGACCGGGATGACCACATCATCGGCATCATATCGGCCAGTGAAATCCAGGGCGAGCGACCGGTCCGGCTTGGCCAGGAACTGGGTATCGAACGCGCCGACATCAAGGTACACATGCTCATGGCGCCACTGGACCGGGTGATGGGCATGGACCTGACGACCGTACTCGACGCCTGTGTCGGCCACATCATTGCCTACCTGGGCAGCTACGAGCGTCACCATACCCTGGTGGTGGAAACGGATCACGACAGCGGCGTACAGACCATCCGCGGCCTGTTCTCGATTTCGCAGATCAGCAAGATGATGGGAGCGGACGTCACCCAGGTGGAGTATCCCGCGCACTCGCTTGCCGAAGTGCAGCAGGAACTGGGCTGAGAGCGGACTCGTCACCTGGCAGGCGGTGTCAGTTCAGCGCGTGAAGAAGATATTACACGTGCGGTACAACAGTCCCCGTGCATGACGGGACTAGACTTGTCATGCGCGGGGACTAACTCCTGTACAGACCCGGGCAACCCCCGATTAATCGCCGATCTTGAGTGTGCCGCCCTTGCCCAGTCCGCCCTTGACCTCCTGTGCCTTGTAGCTGCGCAGGGCCTTGACCATCTGGTTGTAGGAGTCGACGAAGGCCGCCGTCAGGACCTTGCCTTCGGGGGTATTGGTGAAGCCACCGGCGCCGCCACCCAGATGGCCGCCGAACATGCCGCCGAACAGGTTGAAGTCATAGTTCTTGGCGCTGCCCACCGCGGAGGAAATCTGCACCCCGGAGCGGTTGTCGATCAGCAGCAGCGTCGTGGCCGCCTCATTGGACTTCATGCCGCCGGCCACGGCGCCGGCCACGCTGCCGAACAGCCCGCCCAGCGCGGCGCCCATGCCACCGGTACCCTTGGCCGAAAACTGGATGCTCGGTTGCATGGTGTAGTCGGCGGCGACCATCTGGCCCTTGCCGA
>CAZMAK010000041.1:0-10470 GCA_964564245.1 uncultured Ectothiorhodospiraceae bacterium
GCCCTGCGCCATGCCGGTACCCATCTGACCGGTCAGAGCGCCACCCGGCGGCTGGTATTGCTGGTCACCGACGGCGAGCCGGCCGACATCGACGAGCGTGATCCGCAGTACCTGCGCCACGATGCCAGGAAGGCGGTGGAGGAACTGGCCGCGAAGGGTATCTACACCTACTGCCTGACGCTGGATCCGCAGGCGGACCGGTACGTGGCGCGTATCTTCGGGGAAAACAACTACTCGATCGTGGACAACGTGGAGCGCCTGCCCGAGCGCCTGCCGAACGTGTTCGCCGCCATTACCGGATAACCCGGCGCCGGCGCGGTAGGCCGGGACCTCCGGCTCAGCTCCGTTCCGGCACATGCCGCTCGGTGCCTACTGCTGCTCCAGGCGTACGATGCGCGCACCGCCCGGCGGCAGCGACCGGTTGCGGTAGCGGCTGTCCAGCAGTTCGAGGGCCTCCTGGTAGGCGCCGACCAGGCGCTGCTGTATCCGGGCCCCGTCCCGGTGATAATGAATGATTTCACATGGCTGCGGCTGATCCAGCGAATCGCGCGTGAAATGTGTGTCGATCTTCCAGCTGATCACGATCAGGCGTCCGCCTTCATTCTCACGGCAGGCGTAGGCCAGGCTGTCGACGAAGACGATCTCGCCACGGGTAATGATGGCGAGGTACTGCATCTCGCGGATCGGTACAAAGACACAGTCGAACTCACTGCGGGCGAGCAGGGTACGTGACAGGTTGTAGAGGGCGGCAGGCAGCGTCCACGGTGCCCGGTCCAGTTCCTCCGGCAGGAAAAAGGTTTCTGTAACACGGTGGACCAAGGCTGACTCCGCTGAGCCCCGGACGTCCGGTAACTGCATCTGGCAACCGGCCGGGACTGCGTATTTACCATACGAGTTCGGCGGCCGGACTGCAATCCGGGTGCGCCCGGCCTGCCGGCCCTTATGCTACGACAGGCTGCGGCAGGCAATTCAGCGCCGTTCAGTGGAAATAGGCGGCATTGATCCACATGTGTGCAACGATGCTGGCCGCGTATCCGGCGGCGATCACCGGTGTCCAGCGCAGGTGACCGAAGAAGGTGTACCTGCCACGCGCCTGTCCCATCAGTCCGACCCCGGCGGCGGAACCGATCGACAGCAGGCTGCCGCCCACGCCGGCGGTCATGGTGACCAGCAGCCACTGGCCGGTCGACATGTCCGGATGCATCGTGAGTACGGCGAACATGACCGGGATATTGTCGATGACCGATGACAGCACACCCACGCCGATATTGGCCGGGGTTGCGCCCCAGTGGGTATACATGATGTCCGAGGCCACGGCGAGGTAGCCGAGGAATCCGAGTCCGCCGACACACATGACCACACCGTAGAAGAACAGCAGGGTATCCCACTCGGCGCGGGCAATATTGCTGAACACATCGAATGCGACGATATCACCCACCCTGGGGGAGTGAGTATTCTGCCACGTGGCGGTCGCGTACAGGCGCTGTTCCCTGTGCTTGAGGAAGAAGCCGAACAGCTGCAGGTAACCGAGTCCGGTCAGCATGCCCATGACCGGCGGCAGGTCGAGAAAGTTGTGCATGGCTACGGCGGTAACGATGGTCAGCAGGAACAGCACGACCACGGTGATCGCGCCGGGTTTCAGCGAAAGCGGTTCGCCGAGGCCATGCGGGAGGCCCTTCGGCACCGCAAACTGCATGATGGCCGCCGGCAGCAGGAAGTTCACCAGCGCCGGCACGAACAGGGCAAAGAAGGTCCAGAAGTCCACCACTCCCTTTTGCCAGACCATCAGGGTCGTGATATCCCCGAACGGGCTGAAGGCGCCGCCGGCATTGGCGCCGACCACGATATTGATGCATGACAGGGTGACGAAGCGCCTGTTGTCACCGCCCACGGCCAGTACGACCGCGCACATCAGCAGTGCGGTGGTCAGGTTGTCGGCGACCGGCGAAATGAAAAAGGCCAGCAGGCCGGTCAGCCAGAACAGCGCACGGAAACCGAATTTGCGGCTGACCAGCCAGCTGCGCAGCGCCTCGAACACGTTGCGTTCTTCCATGGAGTTGATGTAGGTCATCGCCACCAGCAGAAACAGCATGAGTTCGGCGTATTCGAGCAGGTTGTGGTGTGCCGCCGCCTCCGCCAGCGCGGACTGTCCCGTCTGGCCGGCGGCCCAGGCGACCAGGATCCAGATCAGCCCGGCGGCAAGGATGACCGGCTTGGACTTGCGCAGGTGAGTGAATTCCTCGGCGCTGACCAGCAGGTAGGCGAAGGCGAAGATGGCCAGAGACAGGTAGCCGACGGGACTTGCCGTCAGGTTCAGTGCCTCGCTGCCGGCCGCCGCAGGCGTGGCGAAAACGGGGGACGGCAGCAGCAGGGCGGCAGTGGCCGGCAGTAACCATCGGCACTGCCGTGCAGTGGGCGCGGAATGGATATTCATGGTGGGGAGCCTCAATACAGAATGTTCATCATGGCCAGCATAACGAGCAGGAACAGTACCGTCATGATACTGCCGGCGCGCATGAAATCCGGCACGCGGTAACCACCCGGCCCCATCAGCAGTGCATTGACCTGGTGAGTGGGGATCAGGAAGGAATTCGAGGTGGCGATGGCGACGGTCAGCGCAAACACGGCCGGATCCGCACCGGACTTGAGTGCCAGGTTGACCGCCAGCGGGACCAGCAGCACGGTCGCGCCCACGTTCGACATCACCAGGGTGAAGAACGTGGCCAGTGCGGCAATCGCTCCCTGCAGCACCCACGCCGGAACCTCCCCCAGCAGGGTGAGTGTCTGCTCGGCAATCCAGGCCGCGGTGCCGGTATTCTCGACCGCCATGCCGAGCGGGATCAGGCTGGCAAGCAGGAACACGGTCTTCCAGCTGACCGCCTTGTAGGCCTCGTCCATGCTGAGTACACCGGACAGCACCATACCGAGCGCGCCGGTCAGCAGCGAGACCGACAGGCGCAGGTCGGAAAACAGCACCAGGCCCACGGCAACCAGGAAGAATACCAGCGCATGCACCACCTTCTGCGGACGAACCTCCTCGTGCGGATACTCCGTGGTAATAACCACGAAATCGGGATTTTTCTCCAGCCGGTTGAGGGCGTCCCAGGTGGTGTGTACCACCAGGGTGTCACCGGACTTCAGCGGCAGGTTGCGGATGTCGTCGCCTTCGCGCAGGGTCCTGCCGTCGCGATGCAGGGCGACCATCGCAATCCCGTAGCTCTTGCGCATCCACACGTCCCGTGCGCTCTTCCCGATCAGTTGCGAGCCCGGCGGGATCACCAGTTCCGCCACGCCGGACCGGGTCGGCGCGAGGGCGTCACCGAAGGTGTCGAGGTTCCTGCTGCTGGTGAGGCCGTAGCGACGCACGAGGTTTTCCACGTCGGCCGGCGACGCCAGGATGCCGAGCACCATGCCGGCCTCGATGCCCTGGTCACGGGCCAGCGCGCCCGGGCCGATACGGGTTTCCCGGTCGGGGCGCAGGGTGGCAATGATGCGGATATGCGCAGCGGTTTCGATCTCGTCGAATATGCTGCCGACCAGCGGGCTGCCGGCAGGGACCCTGACTTCGAACAGGGTATAGTCGATGCCGTAGATATCCCGGAAGTAGGCCGTGGTGCTGGAGCCGATGGTGCTGCTCTCGGTCTGGTGCGTCGGCAACACGTATTTTCCGAACAGCATGAAATACAGGATGCCGGTGATGACCAGCGCCAGTCCGACCGGCGTCACGCTGAACAGGTTGAAGGTGTCCATCCGCTGTGCCGCCGGCAGCGCCTGGTTGGAGGCCTGGATCAGGTCGTTGAGCAGGATCAGCGGGCTGGAACCGACCATGGTCACGGTGCCACCCAGGATGGCGCAAAAGCCCATGGGCATCAGCAGCCGCGACAGCGGCAGGCCGGAACGCGCCGAGATGCGGCTGACCACCGGCAGGAACAGGGCGGCGGCGCCGACGTTCTGCATGAAGCTCGAAATCAGGGCCACGGTGCCCGAGATAAACGGGATGATGCGCGCCTCGGTGTGTCCGCCACGCCGGAGAATGAAACCCGCCACGCTGTTCATCACACCGGTCTTGTCCAGGCCCTTGCCGATGATCATCACGGCGATGATCGAGATCACGGCGTTGCTGGCAAAGCCGTCAAACAGGCGCCGGGTCGATACGAACGGCCGTTCCAGCCCGAACAGCAGCGGGCCGAGCAGCGTCATCAGCCCCAGCAGCACCATGATGCATAACGCGGCCACATCGACTTCGACGATCTCGTAGACGAACAGGAAGATGGTCAGCAGCAGGATGCCGGACACCCAGGCGATCTCCGCTGTCGGCGCCACCCCGCCCAGCCTGATGCCGATGACTATGAAGACCAGCGCACCGATGATGCGCCGGATCCACTGCTGTTTCGGGTGCGTATCGCTGTTCACTTCACACCTGCCTGCGCGCGCAGCGCACCAAGCAGACCCTGCAGCAGGTCCAGCGGCGCGGGCGGGCAGCCCGGGATCTTCACGTCCACCGGGATCACGTTCTCCACGGCGCCGCAACTGGCGTAGGAAACACCGAACTCACCTCCGTCACAGGCGCAGCTGCCACTGGCGATGACGAATTTTGGTGACGGCGTGGCACGCCAGGTACGGCGCAACGCGCTTTCCATGTGGCGCGATACGGGGCCGGTGACCAGCAGGACATCGGCGTGGCGGGGCGAGGCGACAAAACTGATGCCGAAGCGTTCGATATCGTGATAGGGATTGTTGAGGGCGTGGATTTCCAGTTCACAACCGTTACAGGAACCGGCATCGACCTGGCGTATCGCCAGGCTGCGCCCGAAGCGGGCATGAACGGTGCGGCGTAGTTCCACACCCAGCCGATCCAGCCCGGCGGCGTCGGCCGGCTCCACGGCTTCGGTCACGACGCCGGTGCGCAGGCCCTGTTTCAGTATGCGGAACATGGACGATTCCTCACAGGTCGTGACCGGAGTACGAGCCGTTGACGGATTTGTTACAGACCGGAAAGTCCGGGACGATGTTGCCGTGAATCAGCAGTTCCAGTGCCGGCCAGCTGAACCAGCTGGGATCGCGCGGGAAGTATCGCGCCACCCGGCCATTGTCGTCAAAGCGTACATGACTGATGATCTCGCCACGCCAGCCCTCCACCATCCCGATGCCTTCGGCACCGGTCGTCATCCCGGGCCAGGGCACGCCGGCCGCACCCTCCGGTATCTGTTTCAGCAGGGTGTCGAGCAGTGTCAGCGTGTGGCGCAGTTCCTCCATCCGGATCTGCACCCGTGCGGCCACGTCTCCTTCCTGCAGGCAGGGCGATATCACATCCAGCCGGTCGTAGGGGGCGTAGCGGTGATCACGGCGCGTGTCAAAGTCCAGCCCGCTGGCCTTGCCCACGTACCCGGTGGCTCCCAGTAATCGTGCATCGGCGTGTGATAATACGCCGGTGTTGACCAGCCGGTCTTCCAGCGAGGGATCGTCGTCGAGAATCGGTTCCAGTGTGTCCAGTTCCGACCGCAGCGCCCGGTTCTGCAGCAGCAGTGCATCGATACCCTGCCCGGTGAGCGGGTGAGTGACCCCGCCCGGTACGATGCGGTCCATCAGCAGGCGGTGGCCGAACACGGTGTGGCTGGTTCTCAGCCAGTCCTCGCGCAGGCGGCTGAACTGCATCTGCGCAAAGCTGAAACTGACATCGTTGCAGATGGCGCCGATGTCGCCGAGGTGATTTGCCACGCGCTCGCGCTCGGCCAGGACGGCGCGAATACAGAGTGCACGCGGTGGTACGCTGATCCCGGCGGCGCGCTCCATGGCCATGCAGGCCGCCCAGGTGTGTCCCACGGTGCTGTCGCCGGATACCCGGCCGGCCAGCCGCGCCAGGCCCGCAGCGTCGCGGCCGACAGCGATCTTTTCGACGCCCTTGTGCACGTAGCCCAGGCGGGCCTCCAGCCGCAGCACGGTTTCGCCCACCGCCTGGAACCGGAAATGCCCCGGTTCGATGATACCGGCGTGCACCGGTCCGACCGGAATCTGGTAGACCCCGTTGCCCAGTACGCGCGTAAAGGCGTATTCGCTGTCCGCCGGTGTCCGTTTCGGCGCCTCGCCGCCGGCTGGAAAGTCCGGGCGCATGGGATAGCGATCCTCCGGCCATGCCCGGTGGCGGGTCCAGCGCCGGCTGTCCGGGTGATCGGACAGCGCAATGCCGAACAGGTCCTGCAGGTGGCGTTCCATGCGGTTGGCACCGGGGAAGTGCGGGGTATGCGACGTCAGCACGGGTTGCCGCAGCGGGATGCGGGTCGTCAGCACCAGGTAGTCGCCGCGGTAGACCAGGCAGGCACGGATGAGAAACTCTTCCTCGCGCGTGTCGGCCCAGATTCCGGCCCAGCGGCAACCGAAACGGGCCGCCACGCGTGCCACGCTGCTCCAGTCCTCCGCGTCGAGGTCCAGCGTATGGGCCGGTGCAAGCAGCCGGGCATCCCCGTGCTGGACCAGCACATGCTCGTCCTCGAGCTGGGCCAGCAGTTCGGACAGCCAGTCGAAGCGGCTCATAGCAGGTGCAGTCCCGTGATCAGGTCCGTGGCCCGGTCCAGCCAGGCGGCCAGAAAGGCGGGGATGGAAATTCCCAGCCACAGCACCAGTCCCAGGTGGACCAGCACCGGCAGCATGTTGGCCGGTACCGGTTGTTGTCCCTCGGGTGCCGGTCCGTACACCATGGGATGCAGGTGCCGGAACAGGCCGGCAAAGGCCACCGCCAGCCCGGTCAGCAGCGCCAGCGTGAACCAGGGCTGGGTACGCATGGTCGCGGTCAGCAGCAGAAATTCACTGGTGAACACGCCGAAGGGCGGGAAGCCGGCAATGGCGGCCACCCCGAGCAACAGGCCCCAGCCCACCACCGGCTGGGTGCGGATCAGTCCCCGGATGTGGTCGATACTCTGGGTGTTGCTGATGTGCGTGGCGTGACCGACGGTGACGAAGATCGCCGACTTGGTCAGCGAGTGCACCAGCATGTGCAGCAGGGCGCCGAACGTGGCCAGTGCGCCGCCCAGCCCGAAGGCAAAGGTCATCAACCCCATGTGCTCGATGGAGGAGTAGCTGAACATGCGCTTGATGTCACGCTGGCGATGCAGGAACAGGCCCGCCACCAGGAACGACAGCAGCCCGAATCCCATCAGCAGGTACCCGGCCATGTGCGGGGAGGCGGTGGCCGCCAGTGAGCCGTCGACCAGCATCTTGAGCCGGACAACCGCATACAGCGCCACGTTGAGCAGCAGGCCCGAGAGTACCGCCGACATGGGGGTGGGTCCTTCCGAGTGTGCGTCGGGCAGCCACTGGTGCATGGGCACCAGCCCCACCTTGGTGCCGTACCCTACCAGCAGGAAGACGAAGGCCAGTCCCATGATGGACGGCTGCAATTGCGGCGCCACGGCATACAGCACGCTCCAGGTCAGGCCGCCGGCCGGGTCCGTCACCACCTGCTGGGCGGCGAAATAGAGCAGCACTGTCCCGAACAGGGCCAGCGCGATCCCCACGCCACACAGGATGAAATACTTCCAGGCCGCCTCCACCGCTTCCGGTGTGCGATACAGCGACACCAGCAGGACCGTGGCGAGCGTGGCGCCTTCCACCGCGACCCACAGCACACCGAGGTTGTCGGTCGACAGGGCCAGCAGCATGGTGAACAGGAAGGCCTGGAACATGACGTGATAGAGCCGCATGCCGCGTGCATTGGTACGCCCGCTGTCGCACACGTGGCGCATGTAGGGACGGGAAAAGATCGAGGTGGTCAGGCCGACGAAGGCCGTCAGCACCAGCAGATAGACGTTGAAGGCATCGACCCGGAACCCGGCGCCGGCCACCACACCGTGGCGTGCCACGCCGGTGGCAAGCGCCAGCGTGGCAAACAGGGAGACTGCGCATACCAGCGTGTTCAGCCAGCCCGCCACGTCCAGCCGCCGGACGATGGCCAGCAGCAGGGCGCCGGCCAGTGGCGCGGCCAGAGTGAGATAGAGCGCCGGCATCATGGCTCGTCCCCCTGCTCGGTGAGCCGGTTCATCCGGTCCACGTCCAGCGTGTCGATGCTGGCGCGGATCTGGAAGAAGAACACGCCAAACAGCACCATGGCCACGAGTACGTCGAAGGCCACCCCCAGTTCCACGATCAGCGGCATGCCGCCGGTCGCGGAAACCGCCGCCAGGAACAGGCCGTTTTCCATGGACATGAATCCCAGTACCTGGGCGACGGCCTGCTGCCGTGCCACCATCATCAGCAGGCCGATGAGCACGATCGCCAGGCTGACGGCGACGATATTGCGGGTGAACATCAGTTCCTGCTGCACGATGGGCAGTACCAGCCAGTAGCTGAACAGGACCAGCGCCAACGCGGCCATGGTGACCAGTGCCGGCCGTTGCAACGGTTCACTGTGACGGTCGAGTTCCAGCCGGCGTACCAGCCGGTGCAGCATCCACGGGATCAGCAATGCCTTCAGGCACAGCGTAAGCGTGGCGGAGAAAAACAGGTGTGTGTAGCCGCCGCTGATCGCGACCAGCAGGGTGACCAGTGCGACCAGTACACCCTGCCAGGCAAAGGCATGAATGGCGGAGACCAGCCGGGCCTGCTCCAGCAGCACGAACGAGGTGAACAGCGCGGCCGCGGCCAGCACCAGCATGAGCTGCTGCAGCAACGGTACCGGGTCCAGGCTCATATGCCGACCTCCAGGATGACGTGACTGAGCAGGCCGAGCAGCGCCAGCAACAGGGCCAGGTTGAGAAAGTCCGGCACCCGGAACAACCGCATCTTGGCGAGCACGGTTTCACAGACCGCCAGTGCCGCGCCCAGCAGGGCAAGTTTCACGACCACGCTTGCCAGGCCCTGCCCCAGCGCAAGCAGTCCGGTGCCCTGTGCAATGCCCCAGGGGAAGAACACGTTGGCGAGCAGGGTGCCGTACAGCATCAGTTTCAGCTGGGCGGACCACTCCATCAGGGCCAGGTGCCGGCCCGAGTATTCGAGGATCATCGCCTCGTGGATCATGGTCAGCTCCAGGTGGGTCGACGGATTGTCCACCGGGATCCGGCCGGTCTCGGCCAGCGCCACCAGCACCAGCCCGGCCAGTGCAAACAGGTACGAGGGGCGTAACACCTCCTGGTTGGTGACCAGTTGATAGTCCACGACACTGGCCAGGTTGGTGCTGTGTGCCGTCATGGCCAGGGTGAATACCGCCATCAGCATGGCCGGTTCGGCCAGTGCGGAGACAAACATCTCGCGCGATGCGCCCATGCCGCCAAAGGCGGTGCCCACGTCCATGGCGGCCAGTGCCAGGAAGAACCGGGACAGCGCCAGCAGTCCTGCAATGACGATGACGTCGGCGATCGCGGCGGTCGGCAGTCCCGTGGTGAGCAGGGGGATGGACGAGGCCGCCAGCCAGACGGCGACGAACACGATATAGGGCGCGGCACGAAACAGCAGCGAGGCGGTATGCGCCATGCGCGCCTCCTTGGAAAACAGCTTGTAGAGATTGTGATAGGGCTGCAGCAGCGGCGCACCGCGGCGGTTCTGCAGGCGCGCCTTCAGCTTGCGCACCCAGCCGGCCAGCAACGGCGCCAGTGCGGCGTACAGCAGGGCCTGCAGCAGGGCCAGTCCCCAGGCCGTCCCGTTCATGCCATGATCCATAACAGCAGTACCAGCGTCGCCAGGGACCAGCCCAGATAGATGCGTACATTGCCCGACTGCAGGCGTACGACCTGCCGGGCGGCACGCTCCACCGTGCGTGCCACCGGCAGGTAAAACAGTCCCCAGGCCCGGTCGCGGACATTCAGGCGATAACGCGGCGGTCCGTTTTCCTGGGGTGTAACGGTTTCCTCGATGTGAAACAGCAGTCCGAACACCCGCCGGATCGGCTGGGCAAAGGCCGTGGCCGTATATTGCATGTCCGCCGCCGGCGGGGCGAAGCCGCAATCCCAGGCATCACAGCGGCGTACCCGGCGATTGCCGCGCCCGAATACCCAGAGACCGATCCCCAGACCGGTGAACAGGGCCAGCGCCACCAGCGGTGCGCCGTAACTGGCCGTGGCCGGCGCGATCGGCGTGAGCCAGAGCCAGCCATGGGCGGTGGCCTGCGGCAGGGCCTGGCCCAGTACCTGCCGGGTTACCCCGCCCAGCAGGCCGATGAAGGTGGTCGGCAGCACACCCAGCAGCAGGCACAGCACGGCCAGCATCCCCTGGCCGACGCGCATGCTCATCGGTACCGGCCGTGCGCGGCGCACGTGGCGGCTGCGGGCCTGGCCGAGGAAGGCCACACCAAAGACCTTGACGAAACAGGCCGAGGCCAGCGCACCGGTCAGTGCCAGCATGGCCGCGGCAACCGGCACCAGGCTGCGCAGCACGCCACTGTCCAGTTGCCAGGCCTGCAGCGCGGCCTGGAAGGTGAGCCACTCGGATACGAAACCGTTGAACGGCGGTAACGCAGAGATGGAAATGCAGCCGGTCAGGAAA
>CAZMAK010000041.1:10480-17935 GCA_964564245.1 uncultured Ectothiorhodospiraceae bacterium
GCCGCAGCAGGCCGCCCATCCGCTCCAGGTCGCGTTCATTGGTGCTGTGCAGGATGGCGCCGGCACCCAGGAACAGCAGTCCCTTGAACAGGGCATGGTTGACGGTATGGTAGAGTGCGGCGACGAAGGCGACTGCACCCAGCGTGCCGTGGCCGCTGGCCTGGAACAGGATGGCCAGTCCCAGCCCCATGAAAATGATACCCAGGTTCTCCACCGAGCTGTAGGCAAGCAGGCGCTTGAGGTCGTTCTGCAGCAGGGCATACAACACGCCCATCAGTGCGGACACGCCGCCGATCGCGAGCACCGCCACGCCCCATTGCCAGTGGGACTGGCCGATGAGGTCGAATACCACGCGGATAAAGCCGTACACCGCCACCTTCAGCATCACGCCGGACATGAGTGCCGAGATGTGTGACGGTGCCGCAGGGTGGGCCTCCGGCAGCCAGGCGTGCAGGGGCACCAGCCCCGCCTTCATGCCAAACCCGAAAAAGGCCAGCGTGAAAGCCACGCTGGCCCAGGGGAGTGACAGCTCCGCGCTGCGCATGGCCGTAAAGGTGAAATCGCCCCCGAAGGAGGCCAGCACGCCGAAACCCAGCAGGATGGCCAGCCCGCCGATGTGCGCCATCAGCAGGTAGAGAAAGGCGGCACGACGATTGGCGGCGCTGTCATGATGAAACACGACGAGGAAATAGCTCGACAGCGACATCAGTTCCCAGGCCACCATGAACAGGTACGCGTCATCGGCCAGTACCACCAGCAACATGCCGGTCAGGAACAGGCCGGTGAAGCCGCCCAGTGCGGGCAGTGAATCACGGCCGCGCTCGAAGCTGCGTACATAGCCGGGTCCGTAGATCCCGACGGCCAGGCTGACCACGCCGATCACGCTGAGGAACAGCCCGGACAGGGCATCCACGCGAATCCGCCAGGGCAGCCAGGGCAGGCCCAGCGGCAACGTGGCGGTGGCCACGCCTCCCTGCGTCAGGGCAAGCAGCCCGGCGCACAGTGCCACCAGCCCCGCCAGGCCGAACACCGGCATGACCAGCAGGCGCAGGCTGCGCGGGTTCCGGGCCGTCAGCAGCGAGAGGGCGGAGGATAACAGTGCCAGCCCCGTCGCCAGGCCCGCCGACCACAGCGCTGCGGTCATGCGTGTACAACCCTGCTGAATCGGGTGACCGATTGTGCCGCCGGAGCGCACACAGGAAGCAACAGGCCGCGGTCCATGGAGGTCAGGTCAGCACCGGTATGCGACAGGCGCACACCGCGGTGTGTTGCCGTACGGGTCAAGGCGCGGAATCAGGAACGGATCGGGCAGGCACAGGATGCGGTTGTACTCAGTCATCGTCCTGTAACTCGGCATCCCAGCCGGCTGCGCGTGCCCGGATGACGGCGTGTTGCTGGATGCGCAGGAAACGCTCGCGTATCTCGTCCGGCAACCGGCTGACCTGGTGATTGTATTTTGCCCACTCGGCCAGGGTCTGCCCCCAGAGGTTCTCGATCGCCTGTGCATTCCACCCGGCACAGGTTTCGGATTCCGGAATCAGGCCGAACGCCCACGCCTCGCGGATGATGCGGCCGGTATCGGTCATCCCGCCGTTGATGTCCTGGTCGATGCCGACGTATGTTGAGGATTTCCCGCTGCGCATGCGCACAGTATATCGGTGTGCACTACGGGCCGGAAGGAGGTAGCCGGGAAAACACCCGCAACCACCCGTGGATGACGGAGTGCTATGATGGAGAAGGATCGACCAGCCAGCAAAGAGGTGGACACATGGCCGGAATCACCCGGATGCCAACGCCGGACGAGGCCCTGCCGGGGCGCGCCGGGCCGATGCCGGTCCCGGACCGGCATCACGTCAACGGTCACTCGCTGCAGCCACCCTTCCCGGAGGGCATGCAGACCGCGTTGTTCGGTATGGGCTGCTTCTGGGGGGCGGAGCGCAAATTCTGGCAGGCCCCGGGCGTGTACACGACCGCCGTCGGCTACGCCGGCGGCAGTACACCGAACCCGACCTACCAGGAAGTCTGTACCGGCATGACCGGTCACAATGAAGTGGTGCTGGTGGTGTATGACCCTGCCGTCACCCGCTATGAAGACCTCCTGAAACTGTTCTGGGAGTCGCATGATCCCACCCAGGGCATGCGCCAGGGCAATGATGTCGGTAACCAGTACCGTTCCGCCATCTACGTGTACAACGAGGCGCAGTCTGCCGCCGCACTTGCCGCGCGCGCGGACTACCAGACGCGCCTGGCGGAAAACGGCTTTGGCACCATCACTACAGAAATCACCGGGGCGCCGGAGTTTTATTATGCCGAGGACTATCACCAGCAATACCTCGCAAAGAACCCGCGTGGTTATTGCGGGCTGGGCGGCACCGGGGTGAGCTGTGGTTGAGGGGGTGGGCGTGGCCGGATGCCGGGCAAAAAAAACGGTGGCCCTGGGGCCACCGGGAGTGGAGTTAAAACAAGAGTATTCAGATGCAGGGCTGCTAGCGCCAACCCTGATTCAAAGCCTACGCGGTCCGGTGAAATATGTCATTAATACAAATAGCTGGTGTCACTAGTACCTTTGCACTAGCAGCTGGCGAATCGCACACGATCATCCCCTGAAGCCGGCCCGCGTTTTTTCCCGGCATCCTGACGTCCATCACCACCCGCACTGCGGGCCACCCGCATTGGCGGCTGCCGCATGGCCGGTTTTCGACCGCCGGTGTTGTGCTAATCTTCCGCGCATGCATTTGCGCGGCCAGCTCCTGCGCCATCTGGCGGATGGCGAATATCATTCCGGCGAGGCACTGGGTGCGCAGCTCGGGGTCAGCCGGATGGCGGTCTGGAAGCACCTCAACTCCTTGCGCCGGATGGGAATCACGCTCGAAAGCATCCGCGGCAAAGGCTACCGGCTGACGCCTGCCTGTGAGCTGCTGGCGCATGACAGTATCCTGTCATCGCTTGGACCGCCCGCCACCGTCCGGCTGGCCGGGCTGGAGATCCTGCTGGAAACCGGTTCCACCAACACCCGGCTGCGGGACCAGGCCCTGCAGGGGGCGCCCACCGGCACAGTCTGTCTGGCGGAGATGCAGACGGCCGGACGGGGCCGGCACGGACGGAACTGGATATCGCCGTTTGCCGGCAATCTCTACCTGTCCCTGTTATGGCGCAGCCCGCTGGGTGCAGCGGCGCTGGGCGGCCTGTCCCTGGCGGCCGGTGTCGGTGTGTTGCGTACCCTGCAGGATGCCGGGGTGAGCGGGGCAGGCCTGAAATGGCCGAACGACCTGCAGGTCGACCAGGCCAAGCTGGCCGGTGTCCTGGTCGATGTCATCGGCGAGTCGAACGGACAGTGTGCGGTGATCGTCGGGGTCGGCCTCAACGTGCGCATGCCGCCCACGGCCGGCACGTCGATCGATCAACCCTGGACCGACCTGCATCGCCTGCTGGCGGATGCGCTGCCGTCGCGCAACCGGCTCGCCGCCAGCCTGATCGGGCATCTGTTCAACGTGCTGGAAACCTTCGAGCAGCAGGGCATGCCGGCGTTCCGGGCCGAGTGGGCGCGCCATGACGTGCTGGCGGGTCACCGGGTCGAGCTGAAGCTGGCACAGGGCGCCGTAGCGGGCGTCGCCCGCGGCATCGATGCCGATGGTGCCTTGCTGATCGAGGTCCGGCCCGGTGCAGTACGGCGCTTCAGCTCCGGTGAGGTGAGTGTGCGGGCTGTCCCATGAAGCTGCTGCTGGATATCGGTAACAGCTCGGTCAAGTGGGTGTGTTCGACCCGCCCGCGGTGGGGGGAGCAGGGCCGGTTCGTGCATCGTGATGCGGATTTTTCCGCACAGGCCGCACAGGCCTGGTCGGGGCTTGACCGTCCGGACGCCATCGTGGTGTCGAACGTCGCGGGTACGGATATCGCGTCCCGCCTGCAGGTCTGGACACAGGAGCACTGGCAACAGTCTCCGCAGTTCCTGGTGTCCTCGCGGGCGGCGGCCGGCGTGCGCAACGGCTATGCCGAACCGCAGACGCTGGGTATCGATCGCTGGGCGGCACTGGTTGCCGCGTATGCCGCCAGCCGCTCCGCCGTGTGTGTCGCGGACTGCGGCACCGCGATCACGCTGGACCTGGTGGACGCGGACGGCACGCACCGTGGCGGCCTGATTCTCGCCGGTATCGACCTGATGCAGGCGGCACTGTCGGGCGCCGCGTCAAACCTGCTTGTCCCGTGTGCATCCGGCGCGGTGCAGTTGCTGGCCACTCGCACCGGGGATGCGATTGCGAGTGGCAGCGTGTATGCTGCGGCCGCGGCGATTGAACACATTGCGACAAGGATGGCTGCGCAGAGCACGCAGGTGCCCCGGTTGCTGCTGACCGGTGGTGATGCGGCGCGCGTGATACCGTTGCTGGGCGTCGTCTGTGACCACGAACCCGACCTGGTCCTGCAGGGTCTGGACCTGCTTTCCGGAGACAGCTGATGCGACACATCCTGTACCTGTTGCTGGTGGCCAACCTGGTGTACCTGGGCTGGAACCTGTTGCAAGGCAGCACGAACCCCGTCACTGAAGCGGCGCTGCCGCCATTACCGGCTTCGGTCAGGCCGCTGGTCACGCTGCAGGAGAGCCGGCAGCAAACCTCTGCCGTGACCGGCAATGAAACCGGTTCCGATATGCAGGGTCCCGGTGAGAATTCCGCCGACCCGCAGGCGGATCAGGCCGCGCAATACACGCCGGGTGCATCCGCTGCCGTAACGCCGGCATCCGGTCTCAATGCACTGAACTCGGAGCAACCGCCGGGCGCAGGCCAGTCGGACGGGTCCGATTGCCAGGCACTGGGCCCGTTCGACCTCGAGGACGAGGTGAAGGCGGTCGCCGCACGCCTGGATGCACTCGGGCTCAAGGCGCGCCGGCGTACCGCGCAGGTCAGGGAAGCCAACGGCTACTGGGTCTATCTGCCATCCATGCCGCACGAGGCGGCACTGGAGATCACCCGCAAGCTGACGGAGGCGGGAGACAGCGACTATTTCATCGGCAGGGAAAATTACATTGCACTGGGCACCTACCATGACGTCGCGGGTGCCGAGGCACGCCTGCGCCAGGTCCGCCAGCTCGGGCTGGATGCAGAGATGGCGGCGCGCTACCGCACGCGCAATACCTACTGGCTGGAGTTCGATCGCAAGGCCGCGGTGGAACGGGACATCACGGGCATCATGCAGGACCGGCCACAGCTGCAACTGCATGCACTGGCCTGCCTGTAATTGCAGTGCTGCAGGGCATTCTCTAGAATAGCTATCCTGCCCTTTTGGTTACACGCCGGCGTAGCTCAGTTGGTAGAGCGCCTCACTTGTAATGAGGATGTCGGGGGTTCAAATCCTCTCGCCGGCTCCATTTTCTCCCTGCGTACACCCCCGAAAGCGGCAGCCGGGGATTTTTCATACCGGAAAAAAAGAACCCCGCAAGAAGCGGGGTTCCGGTGCTGCACTGAAGAGTACGCTCCGATCAGGCGGAAGTAACGTTGCTGGCCTGCAGCCCCTTCGGGCCCTGCTCGACATCAAACGTTACGCTTTGACCTTCTGCCAGGGTCTTGAAGCCATCACCCTTGATTGCGGAGAAGTGTACGAATACATCCTCGCCGCCATCGCTCGGTGCGATAAAGCCAAAGCCCTTGGACTCGTTGAACCATTTAACAGTACCTGTAGCCATTCAAACTTACCTCAAAATAGAAATATAAAGTTGTTCAATCGCAAAACGTGCAAGGTAATGTACTGGAGGTGCAACAAGGAACTTCCGTTTTAACCTATCAACGTGCAACTGAATTTCCGTTTCAGGACTCCCGCAGTCCGGCCGCGAACCCTTCGACCCGACGAAGGTACACTATATAGCGGATAAAAGCATCAGGAATCTGTACTGGCGGAGGGTAGGTCAGAAGCGTCTGCCGGGGGTGATCCAGGGCATTTCCGACAGCAATAACTGGCGTTCTTCCAGTCTCAGGTTTTCCTTGCGCCGGTCGCGGCCCTTGCGGCGTTCCCTTGCCAGCAGCCCGCGCCCGTTCTCCAGGTGCTCCGATTCGGGCGGTTGCTGGCTGCGTCTGTCCTTTCTGTTTCTCATCTCACGCTCCGGCAAACCCGTGTGGCGGCTGTTACTGCGGCTAGCGGCTGACCGGTCGATTACTTGAGCGTATAAATATCATTAATAACAATTAGATATAAATATTTCCCGGGCATCCGTTCCGGCCTCCGGGAGTGGATTCGGGCAGGCAGGCTGCACCGGTCAGTCCGGGAGACGCCGTCCGGGTGGTCCGGGTGTACCGGAAGCGTCTGCACGATTCTGTGACCGTCTTCGCATTCTGGAAAGGGCGGGCTTCAAACGACGCGGGCCAGGCCGATGAACGGTTGATACAGAACGTCCTACAGGAAACAACCATCCTGGCGGTCCACGGGAAGGGTGATTACAGGTCGTATGAGGTTGAAGATATTCAATTCGCTCGCGGTCATTGCGTTGCTGGTATTCGCGGCAGTGCTGCTCAGTTCGGTTTCCTACGGGAACACCGACCGGGATACCCGGTACCTCGACCAGGTACGCGCCTGGTCCGGTTCGCCGACAGTAAGGCCGTGAGCCGTAACGACTGATTCCGGCCGTTGCATGGCAACGGTCAGGCCGGCCCGTAGCGCCGGCGCACATAGTCATCGACAATCTGCTGGAACTCGGCCGCGATGTGCTCTCCCTTCAGGGTCACGGTTTTCTCGCCGTCCACGTACACCGGCGCGACCGGTACCTCGCCGGTGCCCGGCAGGCTGATACCGATGTCGGCGTGCTTGCTTTCGCCGGGGCCGTTCACCACGCACCCCATCACCGCCACCTTCATTTCCTCCACACCGGGGTACTGCCGGCGCCACTCCGGCATCCGCGTACGCAGGTGTGCCTGGATGTCCTGCGCCAGCTGCTGGAAATAGGTGCTGGTGGTCCGCCCGCAACCGGGGCAGGCGATCACCGCCGGGGTGAAGTGCCGCAGGCCCATGGATTGCAGCAGTTCCTGCGCCACGATCACCTCGCGGCAACGGTCTCCGCCGGGTTCGGGAGTGAGCGAGATGCGGATGGTATCGCCGATGCCTTCCTGCAACAGGACGGCCAGCGCGGCGGTGGAGGCGACGATCCCTTTCGAACCCATGCCGGCCTCGGTGAGGCCGAGGTGCAGGGCGTAATCACAGCGGGCGGACAGCATGCGGTACACGGCGATCAGGTCCTGCACGCCACTCATCTTGGCCGACAGCGTGATGCGGTTGCGCGCCAGTCCCAGTTGCTCACCCTGTGCCGCACTTTCCAGTGCCGAGGTCACCATGATCTCGTGCATGATGGTGCGCGCATCCAGCGGTTCGGCGCGTTGCGAGTTTTCGTCCATCAGGCGTGCCACCACCGCCTGGTCGAGACTGCCCCAGTTGACGCCGATGCGGACCGGCTTGTCGTAACGGCACGCGGTTTCC
>CAZMAK010000042.1:0-17824 GCA_964564245.1 uncultured Ectothiorhodospiraceae bacterium
GATTGCTTCGTCACTACGTTCCTCGCAATGACGAATTAATCAGAGGTTCCCTAATGCGTTCTGCGCCTCCGCGCCTCTGCGTGAGAAAATATTCCGGTAGCTACTTCACACTCAGGTGTTCGAGGCGGATGCGCGTCACGGCACCGTGGATGCAGTCCAGTGCCTCGATCTTCGCAATCGCCGCGTTCATCTGGCGTTCCTGCACCACGTGAGTCAGCAGGATGATGGAGGCCTTGTCGGCGTCCGGTGCCGGCTCCTTCTGCAGGATCGCCTCGATGCTGATCCCGGCATCGCCGAGGATACGGGTCACGTCGGCCATCACACCCGGCCTGTCGGCCGCCTGCATGCGCAAATAATAGGCCGTGCAGATCTCTTCCATGTCGAGGATCGGCATGTCGGCGATCGACCCCGGCTGGAAGGCCAGGTGCGGTACGCGGTTTTTCGGATCGGTGGTCAGGGTGCGTGCCACGTCGATGATATCCGCCACTACCGCCGAGGCGGTCGGCTCGGCGCCGGCCCCGGCCCCGTAATACAGGGTGGGCCCGACGGCATCGGCATTTACCAGTACCGCGTTCATCACGCCATCGACATTGGCAATCAGGCGCCGTTCCGGGATCAGCGTGGGGTGCACCCGCATCTCGATTCCCTTGTCGGTACGGCGGGTATAACCGAGATGCTTGATGCGGTATCCGAACGCCCCGGCATAGTTGACATCCTCACGGCTGATCCTGCTGATGCCCTCGATGTAGACCTTCTCGAACTGCAGCGGGATCCCGAAGGCAATCGAGGCCAGGATGGTCAGCTTGTGGGCGGCGTCGATCCCCTCCACGTCGAAGGTGGGGTCGGCCTCGGCATAGCCCAGCGCCTGCGCCTCCTTCAGCACGTCGGCGAAATCCCGGCCCTTGTCGCGCATCTCGGTCAGGATGAAGTTGCCGGTACCGTTGATGATGCCGGTCAGCCACTGGATCTGGTTGGCGGCCAGTCCCTCGCGGATCGCCTTGATGATGGGGATGCCGCCGGCCACCGCCGCCTCGAAGGCCACCATCACGCCCTGTTGCTGTGCAGCGGCGAAGATCTCGTTGCCATGCCGCGCAATCAGCGCCTTGTTGGCGGTCACCACGTGCTTGCCGCTGGCGATAGACCTCAATACCAGTTCACGGGCCGGCTCGTAGCCACCGATCAGTTCCACCACGATGTCGATGTCGGGGTTGTCCACCACCGCAAAGGCATCATTACCGACCTGGATCGCCTCGACTCCCGGCAGGCGCGCCGGATCGTACTCGCGTGCAGCCGCCTGGATAATGCGGATACCGCGCCCGGCACGCCGGGTGATTTCCTCGATATTGCGGTTGAGTACGTTAAAGGTACCCCCGCCCACCGTGCCGAGACCCAGCAGGCCAACGTTGACCGGTTTCACGGATTACCCTCCTGTGATTCGCGTAACCTGACCCAGGTCACGGCGGAACATGTCCTTGATACAGCGGATTGCCTGGCGCGTGCGATGCAGGTTCTCGATCAGGCCGAAACGTACGAATTCGTCGCCGTATTCCCCGAAGCCGATACCGGGTGACACCGCCACCTTGGCGTCTCTCAGCAGCTTCTTGGAAAACTCCAGCGAACCCATGCTGCGGTACTGTTCCGGGATGCGCGCCCACACGAACATGGTCGCCTTCGGGCGCTCCACCGGCCAGCCCAGTGCGTTCAGGCCGTCACACAGCACGTCACGGCGTTCCTGATACATGGCACGGATTTCCGCAACGCAGTCCTGCGGCCCCTCCAGTGCGGTGATGGCCGCCACCTGGATCGGCGTGAACATGCCGTAGTCGAGGTAGGATTTCATGCGCGCCAGTGCCGCCACCAGGGTGGCGTTGCCGCACATGAAGCCGACCCGCCAGCCGGGCATGTTGTAGCTCTTCGACAGCGAGAAAAATTCCACCGCCACATCGAGCGCGCCCTCGACCTGCAGGATGGACGGTGCCTGGTAACCGTCGAACACCAGGTCAGCATAGGCCAGGTCCTGGATCACCCAGATCTCGTGTTCCCGTGCGATGCGCACGACCTTTTCGAAGAAGTCCGGTTCGACACACTGCGCGGTCGGATTGCCGGGAAAATTCAGCACCAGCATCTTGGGCTTCGGCCAGGAGTCCTTGATCGCCTTTTCCAGTTCGTTGAAGAACTCGTCTGTCTTCGGGCCCAGCGGCACGTGGCGGATATCCGCACCGGCGATGGCGAAGCCATAGGGATGGATCGGGTAGGCCGGATTCGGCACCAGCACCGCGTCACCCGGACCGACCGTGGCCAGTGCGAGGTGCGCCAGGCCCTCCTTGGAGCCGATCGTGACGATGGCGTTCTTTTCGGGATCCAGCGTGACCTGGTAACGTCGCTGGTACCAGTCGCAGATGGCCTTGCGCAACCGCGGGATGCCCCGGGACAGGGAGTAGCGGTGTGTATCACCGCGCTTTGCCGTCTCGACGAGCTTGTCGACGATGTGCTGCGGAGTCGGCTGGTCGGGATTCCCCATGCCGAAGTCGATGATGTCTTCCCCGCGCGCCCGCGCCTTTGCCTTCAACTCATTGACAATATTGAAAACATACGGGGGCAACCGCTTGATGCGGGCGAATTCCTCGATCACGCTGAGTTCCGGTTATTTCTTTGTTTATGAAGGTTTTACTGCAAGTTTTTAAGACTGCTAACAGTACTCAAAAGCCGACCGGGAAACAAGTGGGGCAGACAGCGTCTCCTGCGGGGGCCACGTTGCCTCTCCGCGTGCGCTTCCGTATTGTCAGGTCATGCGATTTCATCAGGATACCAGCCGCGGCAACGCCGTTCAGTCCTACGATGCCGGGGGAATCGTCATCCGGGACCAGCGCATCACGCACAGTGTGGTGGTCAGTGCCGAGCGGCTCGAGCCCTGGTCACCGCACCGCTTCGAGGAACTCGGGGAAGACCACCTCGTCCGGCTCGCCGACTATCGGCCCGGCATCGTCATTCTCGGCACCGGCACCACCCTGCGCTTCCCGCCGGCACAGTGGCTGGTCGGGTTACAGCGCAACGGCATCGGCATCGAGGTCATGGGCAATGACGCCGCCATCCGGACCTACAACGTGCTGCTCTCCGAAGACCGCAATGTGCTGCTGGCCCTGTTGCTGGGCTGACCCGGCCGGGGCCACCGGGTACCGGACGACAGACATTCCTCCCCGCCGCAATGGACGGTGCTGAACCGGTCATGATGATCCTGCAGGCGCTTGGCGGCCTGGGCCTGTTTCTGCTGGGCATGATTGTCATGACCGACGGTCTGCGCGGCCTGGCCGGCGATGCCATCCGGTCCGCACTGATCCGTTTCACCTCGAGCCCGGCTAGCGGTGCCGTGACCGGTGCCGTCAGTACCGCCATCCTGCAATCCTCGAGTGCAACCACGGTTGCGGCCGTCGGCTTTGTCGGGGCCGGCCTGATGACCTTCAACGCGTCACTCGGGATCATTTTCGGCGCCAACATCGGGACGACCATTACCGGCTGGCTGGTCGCGCTGCTGGGCTTTCACCTGCAACTGGGCACGCTGTTGTTGCCGCTGGTGCTGGCCGGTGCCGGCATGCGTCTGTTCTTCAACGGCAGGACGGCCGCCGCCGGCTTTGCCCTGGCCGGTTTCGGACTGATCTTTGTCGGTATCGGCACCATGCAAACGGGCATGGCCGGCATGCAGGGACTGGTCACGCCGGACACCCTGCCCGCGGACACCTGGAGTGGCCGGATCCTGATCGTACTGCTGGGGGTAGCAGTCACCCTCGCTACCCAGTCTTCCAGCGCCGGGGTGGCCGCCACCCTGACCGCGCTGTACACCGGCACCATCAGCTTCGAACAGGGCCTGGCACTGGTCATCGGCATGGATATCGGCACCACTGTCACCGCGGTACTGGCCACCATCGGCGGCAGCACCGCGGCACGGCGTACCGGTATCTCGCACCTGGTCTACAACCTGTTCACCGGCAGCGGCGCCGTGTTGCTGATTTCACCGTATCTCGCCGCCTGGCGATACCTGCTGCCGGGCGCGCTGGCGCTACACGCGGAAATTGCGCTGGTAGCGTTCCACACCCTGTTCAACGTACTCGGTGTACTGCTGATGTTGCCGTTCACCGACCGCTTTGCACGGCTGATCCGGCGCCTGATCCCGGAACACCTCACACCCTACGCACTGGAATTTGACCGCCGCTTGCTGGCCACGCCGGCACTGGCACTGACCGTGATCCAGGAAAGCCTGCTGGTCCAGTTCGTGCTGCTGCTGAATCATGTCGACGCCATCGTAAACACCGGCCGCGAGCAAAAACGCACAGACCTGGCGCGTGCGCAGACCGCGCTGGACGAGACACGGGAATACCTGGATGCCATTCACCTCAAGGGAGCAGGCGATACCGGCTGGGAACGTATGCTGGCCCTGGTGCATGTGCTCGATCACATGCAGCGACTGCATGAACGCTGCGAGGAAGACGAGGACCGCGCCATCACGGCCAGGGAATCCGGAAACCTGTCGACGATGCATGACCTGCTGGCCGGCCAGGTCAGTGCGAACCTCGCATCCATTGCCCGTGGCGACTGGCACCAGCTGGCACAACAGTCCGCACAATCCGGGCTGGCCATCGCACAACAGGGCGGACCGCAACGCGACCTGATCGCGTCCTCCGTCGCCAACGGCAGCATGTCACTCCCCGGTGCGACGGATTGCCTGGAGGCGATCCGCTGGCTGGAACGGGTGGCGCACCATATCGCGCGCATCGACCACCACCTGCACAACGCGATCCTGGCCAGTGGCAAGTGACGCTTCCGGCACCGCGTCCCGTCTGCGGGACATCGCGTCAGGGCGGCGGTATCTCGCTTGCCAGCATTTGCGCCAGGAGCAGCAGGTCACCGGTATCCAGGATGCCGTTATGGTTCAGATCGCCCAGTACCAGTTCCGTGTCCGTTGCAACAATCTCCTGCAACACCAGGCGGGTCAGGATCAGCATGTCGGCCCCGTTCACCTGGCCATCCGGGCTGCCGCGAGGCGCCAGATCGGCCACGTTGGAGACCAGCGGATCGGTGTGCAGGGACATGACCTCCACGTAGTCACCGAGGCCGTCGCCGTCGGTATCCGCCAGCAACGGGCTGGTATGCCAGGTCTGAACCTCCTCGTAATCCGACAGGCCATCGCCGTCCGTATCGGCATTGAGCGGATCGGTACCGAGTTGCAGTTCCTCGACGTTGGTCAGCCCTTCATTATCCGAATCGATCAGCGGCAACTGCAGCTTGCCATAGCCGAACACCGTGTCGGGCCCGGCCGCCCCGGCATCCACCGCACCGGTTCGCAGCTGGTCGGCCAGCTGGGCGGCGGTCCGGGAAGGGGTTTCCTCCAGCAGCAACGCGGCCGCACCTGCCACCGTCGGTGCCGCGAACGAGGTACCGAATGAATGCTGTACGCCATAGGTCATACTGGTGGTGCCATCCGGCGCAGCCAGGTCCGGTTTGAAACGACCGTCCGTAGTAGGGCCCTGGCTGGAAAAGGATTCAATGGCCGGACTGGCGTCCAGCCAGTTGCTCTGGTTGATGGCACCGACCGAGAATGCCCCGTGTGCGTTGGCCGGGTCGAGCTGGCTGCTTGACTGTACCGCATGTTCCAGGTTGTGGTTGTAACTGAACAGGGTGATGTCGAGATTCGCGGTGCTGCCCTTGTTGGCCCGGACCACCTGGATGTTGTAGGGTGCCTGGGCCGCCTGGTAGGTGAAACTGACCAGCTCGGCAGGATCGTGATTATCGTTATACCGGGATTGCACGGTCGTACTCGCAGCCACAACGGTATCCGTGTTATCGAGCACATACAGGTCCAGGTTGGTCTTGCTGGATTGTCCGTACTGATTCCAGTTCAGAACAATAGTGACGGTGCTGGAAGACCCGTTGATCTGCAACAGTTCGTCACCGGGGGCGAATTCGAGCGTGTTGTTCCCGTCCGTATCCACCCAGCCGCCACGCCAGTGCCGCTGCGCCATGTTGTCCGCGGACACGGACCAGAACACCCCGTCCTGGTCATGGGAGGTGTTGATGACCGAATTGATCGGCCCGGTATCGTCGTAGTAACTGGCCAGGAACCAGCCCACGGAATGGTTGGCGATGCGGATATTGTTCGTGGCGAGGTAGGCGGCGGCATTCTGCATATCGACCTGGTCGCTGACCTTCAGGCAGTAGAGGCTGACCCCGGGCGCCATGTCCAGGATATGTTCGGCCACACCGGTACCGTGACTGGTCGTGCTCTCCATACCGGTCCCGGTAAAATCCATCGTCACCGTATCCGGCGGCAGCTCACCCGCTGCAATCTTCGCACTCAGTCCGGAAAAGCCGAGATCCACCACGGCCACACGCACCCCGGCGCCCGCCAGGTTGCCGGCCTGGTAGCCGTCGGCGCCGGTCAGGGCCACACTCTCCGAGACATTGGACCCCATGCCGGAGGAAACGATGGACGGGATGGGCGCGTGCAGCTGCTCCTGCGGGAATTCATCCAGTAACCGGCCCAGCCGGGCAGCAGGCACCAGGATGCGTGCCCAGGAGCCTGATGTGGCATCCAGCCGTGCCGAGGCACGCTGCAGCCTGTCCCGGAATCCCGGTCTTTGCGTGACGGCCCGGTCCACGATCACCGGAACCATCGGGCCACCTCCCTCTTCCCGCAGATGCACCCCGGCACCGCGCGCCAGATCGCGCAATTCCCCGTCGCCATGGGCCAGATGGGTCCTGAGCATGCGCTCGAGCAGGGCATCGGGCGTGGCGTGGACAACGGACGGACTCAGCAGAACGAGGGACAGCAGGGTGATGCGGAGGAGGAAGGATGGCGGGTTCATTATTGTTGTTTCGGTCAAAGACCCATTACCGCTTAGAAGGCAGTCAATGTCAAGTTATTGACGGCCACGGCGTCCAATTTATTTGTTTATAATCTGATAGATAGGTTCAGGACAGCCGGCCGCCCAATATCCCTGCCTTTGCGCTCAGCTGCCACCTGGACGTGGACATGAAGGCCGGCACGGGGCCCTGCCGTCGCGGCTGGCGTAGCGGGAGGGTACACGGGCGCCGGAGAGCCTGCAAATGCGTGGGTCGACGAGAACACCGGAGCACCACAAGGCGGCCGGCTTACTTCAACAGCGCATCGATGGAGATCCCTTCCTGCTCCAGGATCTTCTTCAACTTCCTGAGCGCATCCATCTGGATCTGGCGGACCCGTTCGCGGGTGACGCCGATCTCCTTGCCGACCTCTTCCAGCGTGGATACGGAATAGCCGTGCAGCCCGAAGCGGCGCTCCACCACCCGCGCTGCTTGTCACTCAGTTGCGCCAGGCACTCCTCGATGTTGACATGCACTTCCTCGTCGGCGATGACCTCTGCCGGGTCCTCTGCCTGCTCGTCAGCGATGGTGTCCAGCAAGGTCTTGGCGGGATCGTCGAGAATCGTGCTGTCGGTGGAGGCAACCCGCTCGTTCAGGCCAAGCATTTCCTCCACGTCACGGATCGGCTTGTGCAACAGGCCGGCGATTTCCTCGGCACTGGGTTCGTGGTCCAGTTTTTGTGCCAGGGTGCGGGCGGCACGCAAGTAGGTGTTGATCTCCTTGACCACATGGATCGGCAGGCGGATGGTACGCGTCTGGTTCATGATGGCGCGCTCGATCGTCTGGCGTATCCACCACGTGGCATAGGTGGAAAAACGGAATCCCCGCTCGGGATCGAATTTCTCCACGGCCCGGATCAGGCCCAGATTGCCTTCCTCGATCAGGTCGAGAAAGGCAAGCCCGCGATTGGTGTAACGACGCGCGATCTTGACCACCAGCCGCAGGTTGCTTTCGATCATGCGCTTGCGCGCCGCTTCGTTGCCGGCCTGCGCCAGGCGCGAAAACCTGACTTCCTCGGCGGCGGTCAGCAGCGGCGAGGCACCGATTTCGTTCAGATAGAGTCGCGTTGGATCGTGGTTGTCGGTCGGATGCGGTTTGACCGGTATGCGTTGTTGCGACGCGGCGCTGTCATCGGATAATTCCTGCCCGTCGGCCACGTCCTGCGGGTCGGTATTCTCCCCTTCCTCGTCTGTTCCCCTGGTTCCGGCCATTGGCAACCCTGCCGTTCTGCGTCGTAATTGCACCTGCAACAACCAGCACAACCGGAGATGCCGGCTACGGCAGGTAGTTCACGGGATTGACCGGTTTACCGTCCTTGCGGATTTCGAAATAGAGCATGGTACGGTTGGTGCCGCTGTTCCCCATCTTCGCGATCGTCTGTCCCGCCGTAACGTTATCGCCTTCTGCAACCAGCAGCTGGCTGTTGTGCCCGTAGGCACTGAGCAGGCTTTCATTATGTTTTACGATAATAAGCCTGCCATAACCGACAAGTCCACTCCCGACATAGACGACCTTGCCGTTGGCGGCGGCCACGACCGGTTGCCCGGCGCGGCCGCCGATATCGATACCCTTCTTGCCATTGCCGGCCTCCCGGAACCCGCGCAACACCTTGCCCCGGGTCGGCCAGACCCACTTCCCGTCATAATCGGGACCAATGGATGCAGTTGCCGTCCGGCTCGGCGCGGATGGTGGCGCCTTTCCCGCCGTTTCCGGTACCGGCCGCGTTGCCGGTAGCGGGCGCGGTATCTGCGGTACGGGCGCCGGCAGTGGACGCACCTGCAACGGGACACGCTTCCCGGCCGGTGCAGGGCCCGGCGACCGGCCGGACAAGCGCAGGCGTTGTCCCTGATAGATCGTATAGGGGGGGCTGATGTGATTGGTCCGGGCCAGTCGCTGCACATCCGTACCCTGCTGCCAGGCAATGGAATACAGGGTATCGCCACGCCGCACCACGTAGCTGTCCGCGCTCGCCACGTCCGCCGGGGCACTCGCTGCAACATGCCCGTGCGGTGAATAAATGCGTGCGGCAGGTTCGGGCGCCGTCGGCCTGGCCAGTACCGGCGCCCGCGCGTTCTGCCCGGAACAACCGCATAGCACCACCGGCAACAGGCACAGCGCGCGCGTGGTTCGTCGCAGCCCGGTCATCACCGGAAATAGAAATATCCTGCCAGGGCGAGCATGACGACCAGCCAGCCCAGCCATTCCACCCACGCGCGCAAATGCGCTTCCATGCGTTCACCACCCCATGCCATCAGCCCGGCAACCAGAAAGAAACGGCCGCCGCGCCCAAGCAGGGAACCGAGCAGGAATAGCGGGAGATTCATGCCCAGCGTACCGGCGGCAATGGTGAAGACCTTGTACGGGATCGGGGAGAAACCGGCGACCAGGATCGCCCAGAAGCCCCAGTTGCCGAACCATTCACGCGCATGCAGGTATTTTCCCCAATAGGGGGAGGACTGCAACCACGGATGAATGAGATCGAAGCCATAGGTGCCGATCAGGTAACCGAGCATGCCACCGAGCACCGAGGCCAGTGTGGTCAGCAATGCGTAACGCATGGCGGCCAGCGGCCTGGCCATACTCATCGGTGCCAGCATGATATCCGGTGGAATCGGAAAGAACGAGGACTCTGCAAAACTCAGCCCGGACAGGTACCAGACCGCGTTGCGGTGGCGGGCCCATTGCATGCACTTGTCATACATCCGGGTAAACAGGTTCATCACACCTGTCCCGACAACAGCGGCACGAACATCACCGGGTCGTACTCCTCGGCCTCGTAATCGTCTCCGTGCCGGGTCACCAGCGTCAGTACCTGCAGTGCCCGGCTGCCGACCGGGATCACGAGACGCCCGCCATCCGGCGAGAGCTGCTCGAGCAGCGCCTGCGGGATGGATTCCGTACCGGCGGTGGCAAGGATGGCGTCATACGGCGCGAAGTCCGGCAAACCCTCGATGCCGTCGGTATAGCTGGCGCGTATGTTGCGCAGGCCCAGTTTACGGAAGCGCTGGCGCGCCTGGCTGGCGAGCGGCTCGATCCGCTCCACGGTATAGACCTTCGGCACCAGTGCCGCCAGCACCGCCGCCTGGTAGCCGGACCCGGTACCGATCTCCAGTACCTTCTGCGGCTGGTTACGAATGACCAGATCGGTCATCGCAGCGACGACATAGGGCTGCGAAATGGTCTGGTTATAGCCGATCGGCAGTGCCGTATCCTCATAGGCACGGCTGGCCAGCGCCTCGTCGACAAACAGGTGGCGCGGTGTGTCGCGAATCACCTCCAGCACCCGCTCGTTGCGGATGCCTTCCGCACGCAGGCGCTCCACGAGCCGGTCCCGGGTGCGTTGCGAGGTCATGCCGATACCGCGATCCACCGCCATCTCAGTCCGCCAGCCAGCTGGCGATGCGGTCGATGGCCGCGTAGCGGGTCAGGTCCACATCCAGCGGAGTGATCGAGACATAACCGGAGCGTATGGCGTGAAAATCGGTGCCCGGGCCGGCATCCTGTTCGCTGCCGGCCGGCCCCACCCAGTACACGGTGCGTCCGCGCGGATCCAGCATGCGCACTACCGGCTCGGACTTGTGGCGATGTCCGAGCCGGGTCGCCTGCATGCCCTTCAACTGTTCCCACGGCAGGTCCGGCACGTTGACATTGAGAATGGTATCCGCCGGCAGGGTGCCGGCCTGCACGCGCTGCACCAGCGTCATGGCCACACGGGCAGCCGTTTCGTAGTGTTCCGGACTGTCGCCGGCCAGCGAGATCGCAATGGCCGGATAGCCGAGATAGCGGCCTTCCATCGCCGCGGCGACCGTCCCCGAGTAGAGGACGTCGTCACCGAGATTGGCCCCGGCGTTGATGCCGGCCACCACCATGTCCGGTTCCTGTTCCAGCAACCCGGTAATGGCAAGGTGTACGCAATCGGTCGGGGTGCCATCCACGCAGGTATAGCCATTGCCACCGGTACGGGCCCGGATGGGGGCGTCGAGCGTCAGTGAATTGCTGGCACCACTGCGGTCGCGCTCGGGCGCCACGACGTGGATCTCGCCCAGCGCGACCAGGGCGTCGGCCAGCACCTGGATACCGCGTGCCTGGTATCCGTCGTCGTTGCTGATCAGGATATTCATCGTTGCTCGTCATGCCGCCGCCGGAACCGGCTGCCTAGTATAAGGTGTAAACCTGTCACGGGACACCGGCGGAACCGCTATTGCACCGGGACGTCCGGACGGCTACGGTGGCATTACGTTTGACACCGGAATTCACTCATGGCCAGACCCGGAAAACCCAGCAAGGAGGATATCGAGGAATTCCGCCGCAGCGTCGGTCCGGTCAGAACGCTGCGCCATGACCGGGTCGGCGCCACGCACCGGCCGGTCCCGCCCCGGCCACGCCCCAGGGACGAACCGCCGGGCGACGACGGTTTCGCCGCCATTTCCGACCGGCTCGGGGAACAGTCCGCCCGCGCGGGCGACGCCCTGCTGTTTGTGCGTCCGGGCATACAGCACCGGCAGTTGCAACAACTCCGGCGCGGCCAGTTCCGGTCCCGGGCGGAACTCGACCTGCACGGCATGAATACCGCCCAGGCGCGACAGGCCATGGCGGCATTCATCGCGCAATGCCGTTCACGGCAGATCCGGCATGTGCGGATCATCCACGGCAAGGGCTATGGCAGTACCGGCGATGCGCCGGTTCTGAAAAACCGCGTCAACGCATGGCTGCAACAGCATCACGAGGTGCTGGCATTCAGTTCCGCGCAGCCACGCGATGGCGGCACCGGCGCGCTGTACGTCCTGTTGCGCGCCCCCGACAGGAAGTAGCGGCGGCTCACAGCCGCGAAGGGTTGATGGTCCTACGGGGTTTGCCGGTTGTCCACCAGCTCACGCAACACGCTGGTGGCATAGCAACCGGATGGCAGGCCGAACTCCAGCACCAGGACGTCCGGTTGCGGCCGGTGCCAGCGCAAATCGTTCACCGGGAGGCGCAGTGCGCGCCGCTCCTGGCGCAGTCCGGCGGCGGCCAGGCCTGCCCGGAATGCCGGAAAATCCTGCAACACGCATTCCTCCAGTTCCCGGCACGCCCCCTGCACCGGGCTGTCACCCTTGCCGTACAGCGGGCCGGTGGGATGGATGTCACCCACGGCCACACGGCGTTCGATGTCGGCGTCAACGGCAGTGGCGATGAAAAAGCTGTGACTGCCGGCCAGCTGCATGGCGTCACCCGGTACGGCACGATTCCAGCTGCCCCCCGTTACGCGCTGCGACAGGACGGCATTGAACAGCAGGGAACGCGCGGCCGAGAGCACCAGGCCCCGGCGGTTGCGGGACAGCTTCATGCGCGGATTGCGGAACAGCTGTGCAGCGGTCTGCAGGTTGCTGCCACCGGCACCGAAGCGCTGTACCCCGAAGTAGTTCGGCACCCCCCCGGTACTCACCTGTTCCAGCACTGACTCCAGGCGCGGCAGGTCGCCCTGCAACGCGCGTACCGTGATGCAGAAGGCGTTGCCACGCAGGGCGCCACGCTGCAGCTTGCGCGTATGCCGTGCATGGCGCAGTACGGTGACCGTGCCGGAGTCGAGCGCGCACCAGTCCGGGTCGGGACGTCCCGGCAGATGTACGGAAAACCACTGTTCGGTGACCGCGTTACGGTCTTTCAGCCCGGCGTAACTGACATCACGCGGATGCACGCCGGCCAGGCGTGACAGCAGTCCGGCCACGTGCTCGGTATTTTCCGAGCGCTTGCGAATCCACAGCCAGGCATGTTCGCCGCTGCCTTCCGGTTCCAGCAGCGGCAGTTCACGCACCCGGAAGTCCTCCGGCGCAGCGCGCAGTTGGCCCTGCACCGGGGCACCGCCCAGGGCGCGGGCCAGTGCGGGGAGTTCGGAATCTGCCATGGACCCGGCCCGTGCCGTTCAGTCTTCCAGCAGCACGACGGCAAAGGCCACGATGCCTTCCCCCCTCCCGGTAAAGCCCAGCTGCTCGGTGGTAGTCGCCTTGATGTTCACCTGGTCCGCATTCACCTTGAGGTCACTGCTGATGTATTCACGCATTTCACCAATATACGGGGCCAGTTTCGGGGCCTGTGCCACCAGGGTGAGATCGGCATTGTGCAGGCGGTAACCCTCGTCCTCGACCATGGCCAGCGTCCTGCGCAGCAGCACACGGCTGTCGATGTCGCGCCATTCCGGATCACCCGGCGGAAAGTGCTGGCCGATGTCACCCAGCCCGGCCGCACCCAGCAGGGCATCGCACAGCGCATGCAGCAGGACGTCGCCGTCCGAGTGCGCTTCCAGGCCGCGTTCAAAGGGGATGTTCACCCCACCCAGCACCAGGCTGCCGCCATCCCGGAAGGCGTGTGCATCGATACCCTGTCCGATTCTCATCAACCCTGCCTCGTCTGCAAATAGAATTCCGCCAGCGCCAGGTCGGATGGCACGGTGATCTTGAGATTGTCGCCTGCACCTTCCACCAGCAAGGGGGCATAGCCGGCGCGTTCCATGGCCGCCGCCTCGTCCGTCACCAGCGCCCCGTCGCACAGACTGGACTCCAGTGCGGCGCGCAGCAGGTCGATGCGGAACAGCTGCGGGGTCATTGCCCGCCACAGGTACCTGCGGTCGACGGTGGCGCCGACACGATGATCCGCATCGGAACGCTTCACGGTGTCCGCCACCGGCGTCGCCAGCAGGCCGCCGTTCTCGTCGTCACCAACGGCATCGATCAGGCGTTCGATGTCGTCGCTGCGCACACACGGCCGCGCCGCATCGTGCACCAGCACCCGGTCCCGGTCGGCCGCCATGCCGGCCAGGTGGTCAAGTGCACGCAGCACCGAGTGGCAGCGTTCCTCGCCACCGGTCACCGCGTGCACGCCCCGCCCGCGGTAGCGGGCCCCGGTCGCGGCCCAGAACGGGTCACGCGCCGCGATCGCAACCACGATGCCGGAGATCGATGGACAGGCCAGCAAGGCATCCAGGGTGTGTTCGAGCACCACCCGCTCACCCAGCTGCAGATACTGCTTGGGCAGCTCGGCACCCATACGGGTGCCGCTGCCGGCCGCCGGCACCACCGCCCAGTACCTGGCCTGGCGGCCGCTCACCTCGGTACGGTGCGCAATGGAATACAGCTCCGGCAGGGCATGTGCACGGCTCCCCGGCTACTCGGCGATCTGGTAGAAGGTCTCGCCACGCTTGACCATGCCGAGATCCTCGCGTGCGCGCTCCTCGGTCGCGTCATGCCCCTGCTGCAGGTCGAGCACCTCGGCATTCAGGGTATCGTTGCGCTCGCGCAGGCGGACATTTTCCGTGCGCTGCGCCTCGACCTCCCGGTGCAGTTGCCAGACGCCCGGCAGACTCCCGTCCCCGAACCACAACCGGTACTGCAGGTAAACCAGCAGGAACGCCAGCACGAAAAGCAGTTTCTTCATGTCATGCCCCGTGTCCGGTCCCCTCGTTCAGCACCCGTCTGCATTCACTCCGCCAGGTGACGGAATGCGCCACGTCCGGCGAAGCTGGCCTGGTCACCGAGCTCGTCCTCGATGCGCATCAGCTGGTTGTACTTGGCCACGCGGTCGGAACGGGACAGGGAGCCGCTCTTGATCTGCGTGGCCGTGGTCGCCACCGCGATATCGGCGATGGTGACGTCCTCGGTCTCGCCGGAGCGGTGCGACACCACTGCGCTGTAACCGGCCTCGTGCGCCATGCGGATGGCCTCGAGGGTTTCCGTCAGCGTGCCGATCTGGTTCGGCTTGATCAGGATCGAATTGGCGATGTGCTTGCGGATGCCCTCGCGGAAGATATCGGTATTGGTGACATACAGGTCATCGCCCACCACCTGTACCAGCTTGCCGAGCTGCCCGGTATGGTACTCCCAGCCATCCCAGTCACTCTCGTCCAGGCCGTCCTCGACGCTGATGATGGGGTATTGCCTGACCCAGCCGACCAGGTAATCGGTGAATTCCGCGGAGCTGAATTCCCGGCCTTCGGAGGCCAGCACATACTTGCCATCCCTGTAGAATTCCGAGGCCGCGGCATCGATGGCCAGGTAGACGTCCTTGCCGGCGCTGAACCCGGCCTGCTGGATGGCCTCGAGGATCACCTCGATGGCCGCCTCGTTGGAGGACAGGTCCGGGGCAAAACCGCCTTCGTCTCCCACCGCCGTGTTCAGGCCGCGCGCCTGCAGCACGCCTTTCAGGGCATGGAACACCTCCGCACCGTAGCGTACCGCCTCGCGCACGTTGCCCGCACCGGCCGGCACGATCATGAATTCCTGCAGGTCGACATTGTTGCTTGCGTGTGCACCGCCGTTGATGATGTTCATCATCGGCACCGGCAGCTGCAACGGACCATTGCCTCCCAGATAACGATAGAGACCGACCCCGGCCTCGCGCGCGGCCGCGTGTGCACTGGCGAGTGAAACGGCCAGAATGGCATTGGCCCCGAGCAGGCTCTTGTTCGGTGTGCCGTCGAGCCTGATCATCCGGCGGTCGATGTCTTCCTGCGCCGTCACGTCCATGCCGGTCACCGCCTCGCGCAGGACCGAGTTGACATGCTTCACCGCCTGGCTGACGCCCTTGCCGCCGTAGCGGCTCCCGTCACCGTCGCGCAGTTCCACCGCCTCGCGCGTACCGGTCGACGCGCCGGACGGGACCGCAGCCCGGCCGGTTACGCCGGAGGCGAGGGTAACGTCCGCCTCGATGGTCGGGTTACCCCGTGAATCCAGGATCTGGCGACCGGTGACGTTTGCAATTTCAGACATGCTTACTCCGTTTCCGGCACCCCGCGGTTACCTCCGGAAGCACCGACTATCCCGCCAGCAGGCCGCTCTCCGGCAGTTCATTCGCCTTGATGACGGCATCGATCCGCTGCAACGTGCCGAGCAGCTCGCGCATGCGATCCAGCGGCCACGCATTCGGGCCGTCACTCAGCGCCTGCGCCGGATCCGGATGCGTCTCCATGAAGAGACCGGAGACCCCCGCCGCGACCGCGGCACGCGCCAGTACCGGTACGAACTCGCGCTGGCCGCCGGACCGGTCTCCCTGTCCGCCGGGCAACTGCACCGAGTGCGTGGCGTCGAACACCACGGGCAGGCCGGTGTTGCGCATGACCGCCAGTGCACGCATGTCGGAGACCAGGTTGTTGTAGCCGAACGAGACACCGCGTTCGCATACCATGATCTGCCGATTGCCGGTCGCCAGCGCCTTGTCCGATACGTTCTTCATGTCCCACGGCGACAGGAACTGCCCCTTCTTGATGTTGACCGGCTTGCCCTGGCGCGCGACGTTCTGGATGAAGTTGGTTTGCCGGCACAGGAACGCCGGCGTCTGCAGCACGTCGACGACGGAGGCGACTTCCTCCAGCGGCGTATCTTCATGCACATCGGTCAGTACCGGCACACCGATCTGTTGCCGGACGGTCGCCAGGATACGCAGGCCTTCCTCCATACCCGGTCCGCGGAAGCTCTGGTGCGAGGAACGGTTGGCCTTGTCGAAGGAAGACTTGTAGATGAACGGCATACCGAGCGCGTCGGTGATTTCCTTCAGCTGGCCGGCCGTCTCCACGGCCAGGGTTTCGCTTTCGATCACACAGGGACCCGCAATCAGAAACAGCGGATGATCTGGTCCGGCCTCGAAATGACAGAGTTTCATCCAGCGTTCCGCGCAGCGGGAGGACTACGGTCAGACATCGGCACTGGCAACCGTCAGTGGTGCCAGCGTGCCGGTCTTGTTGCCCATGGCCGCCTCGACAAAACCGGTAAACAGCGGGTGTCCGTCACGCGGCGTGGAAGTGAACTCCGGGTGGAACTGGCAGGCAAAGAACCAGGGGTGATCGGCCAGTTCGATCACCTCGACCAGCCGGCCATCCATCGAGGTGCCGGACAGGACGAGCCCGTGCGCCTCCAGCGTCTCGCGATAGTTGTTGTTGAATTCATAGCGGTGACGGTGACGCTCGGTGATCACGTCACGCCCGTACAGGCGGTGCGCCAGCGTACCGGGACTGAGCCGGCACTTCTGGCCACCGAGGCGCATGGTGCCGCCCAGGTCTGACTCCTCGCTGCGCTGCTCGCGGCCGCCGTCCTCGCGCCGCCATTCGGTGATCAGCGCGATCACCGGGTGCGGCGTGGCCTTGTTGAACTCGGTGGAGTGCGCGCCGTCCAGGCTGGCCACATGGCGGGCGAACTCGATGACCGCGACCTGCATGCCGAGGCAGATGCCGAGGTAGGGAATCCGGTTTTCGCGGGCGTAACGCACCGCCCGGATCTTGCCCTCGACCCCGCGCTCGCCAAAACCGCCCGGCACCAGGATGGCGTTTGCACCGTCCAGGATACCGGTGCCGTTGATCTCGATACTCTCGGAATCGACGTAGCGGATATTCACCCGGGTGCGGGTATGGATGCCGGCATGGATCAGCGCCTCGGACAGAGACTTGTAGGACTCGGTCAGGTCGATGTACTTGCCGACCATGGCGATGACCACTTCACCGTGATGCTGCTCGATCCCGGCCACCACCTGCTGCCACTCGCCCAGGTCGGCCGGGCCGCAGTCGATGTGCATCTTCTCGACCACGATGTTGTCGAGTTGCTGGTCATGCAGCAGCAGTGGAATCTTGTAGATACTGTCGACATCGACGGCGGAGATGACCGCACGTTCCTCGACGTTGGTGAACAGTGCGACCTTGCGGCGCTCGGACGGCGGCAGCGGGCGGTCGGAGCGGCACAGCAGGATGTCCGGCTGGATGCCGATGGAGCGCAGTTCCTTGACGGAATGCTGCGTCGGCTTGGTCTTGATCTCGCCGGAGGTCGCGATGTACGGCACCAGCGTCAGGTGCATGTACAGGGTGCGCTCACGCCCCAGCTCCACGCCCATCTGGCGGATCGCCTCCAGGAACGGCAGCGACTCGATGTCGCCCACGGTGCCGCCGATCTCGACCATGGCGATGTCGGCGTCG
>CAZMAK010000043.1:0-17812 GCA_964564245.1 uncultured Ectothiorhodospiraceae bacterium
CCGGATACATTTTAGTCAAACATAATATTGAGCTAATGTATCCGGCCCCTTTATTAATGAGCAAGTTGAGAATTATGCGGTATAAAAGCCGCGTAGCGCATCTCGCACGCGGTGTTAGTTGTCACTAATGTGCGATTTGGTACAGTTAACGCCAGAAGGAGTTAATCATGATTATGGTTCCTGGATCAGACATCTATCTTCCAGCGGCTCTGATGCCAAATGCACAGAGTTCTGCCTTAAACGCCTGGGGCCCGTTTGGCTACGCCACAGTGGTGCTTACTGAGGATATGCCGGTGCTGCGCGTACACATACGTGCCGGTGCCGCAGCATCAACATCTTCGGGCCTGGCCTGGGGTGCAGGGTCTTGGGGACGCTGGTTCGCAATCGGGGATGGTATTCACACGCGGGAGGAGTACCAGGCGCTGCATGCTCTTCCTGGTGGCTTCTCCCATCAAGATGAATGGATCCTCCCCGCCACCACAATCTTGAACGTGGGAATAGCGGGACCATTGTTTGATCACCCTGGGGGTGCTCCACAAGGAGAGTGGCTCAGTGGTCCCGATCCGACCCTGGCCCCACTGGTTGGATTTTGGTCAAGCAAATCTGGCAGGGCCTGAGTGACAGCGAACCTGTTGTTGTAGCCGAAGCGTTAGTTCCTACGGAGATTAAAGGCGGTCAAGCCGCTTGAGTCTTTGCCGATCGATGTGCTCAGACGACATGAGAAGTGGAAAGAAATCGTCTCGATAAGAGGCCCTGAAATAAAGGGGCCGGATACATTAGCTCAATATTATTATTGACTAAAATGTATCCGGCCCCTTTATTGCACGTATACGGCACGCTGTTGTCGAACCAGGCGTGTGATGATTGCAGGAGGCATGAAATGACCACCGGATTCTTCCTGGCCGGACCGCCGCTGATTTCATTGCTGGCGGGGATCGCGATTCTGCTGTGGCCGCGTCTGCTGAGCTATATCGTGGCGTTTTACCTGATCCTGTTCGGACTGGTAGGGTTGTTGCCGCTGGTGATGTTACAGACCTGATTAGTGCCCCTCGATTGCGTCCTGTCCTTCCTGCGCGTCGTGCACAGGCCGTTTCAGCAGCCACACCAGCGGCGCCATGACGATGAAGCTGCAGGTCACCAGCCAGAACGCATCGATGAAGGCCAGCATGCCGGCCTGGCGGCCGAGTTCGCCGGCCAGCAGGCGCGCGGTGAGCGGGTTGTCCAGGGACAGGTGCTGTGCGTGCAGCCAGTGTTGCAGGTCGGGATTGAACGCGTTGATGTAGCCGCCAATGACTTCCCAGTGATGCTGTGTGCGCCGGGTCAGCACCGTCGCCACGATGGAAATGCCGATGGAACTGCCGACGGTGCGCATCAGGTTGAACAGGCCCGCGGCCTCGGCGGCCTGTTCCGGTGGCAGGGTATCGTAGGCCAGCGTGGACAGCGGCACGAAGACCATGCCCAGGCCCAGCCCCTGCACCGCGCTGGGCCACATGACCCAGCCAGGGCTGATCGACAGGTTGTAGTTGGTCATGATCGAGGTGCCGATGGCCGACAGCGTGATGCCGGTGATAATCAGGTAGCGCGGATCGATGCGCGTGATCAGCTGGCCGACCGCGAACATGCCTACCGCACTGGCCAGTGCGCGCGGCGCCATCACCAGGCCGGTCAGGGCGGCCGGGTAGCCAAGCAGTTCCTCCAGCAGGATCGGCTGGATCGCGATGGTGCCGAACAGGCCGAGGCCGAACGCCCCCATCATCGAGGACGAGGTGGCAAAGTTGCGGTCACGGAACAGGTGCAGGTTGACGAGGTTGTCCGGCCTGCGCCAGCCGCGCAGGATGAAGACGACCAGCCCCGCCGCCGCGATCACGCTCGCCACGGTGATGAGCGTGGAATTGAACCAGTCCTCCTGGTTACCCCGGTCCAGCACCAGCTGCAGTCCGCCGATCCCGGCAATCATCAGTCCCATGCCGAACCAGTCGGTGTGCACGAGGCGGCGCGCGGTGTCGGGCACCGAGGCCAGTGCCATCAGCATGGAGAGGATGCCCACCGGTACGTTGATGTAAAACACCCAGCGCCAGTCCAGGTGGTCGGTGATGTAACCGCCGAGGGTGGGCCCGAGCACCGGTGCGACCATGATGCCGATGCCCCAGATCGCCATCGCCTTGCCGCGCTCATTGCGGCCGAAACTGCCCACCATCACGGCCTGCGAGAGCGGGATGATGGGTGCGCCGAGGCAGCCCTGCAGGATACGGAACAGCACGATCTCCGGCAGGTTCGTGGCGATCCCGCACAGCGCCGAACTGGCGACGAAACCGCCGATGCAGAGCAGGATCAGCTTGCGCTGGCCAAGGCGCGCCGCCAGGAAACCGGTCAGGGAGACGACGATGGCGTCGCTGACCATGTACGAGGTCAGCACCCAGGTGATCTGCTCCGAAGTCGCACCGAGGGTACCCATCATGTGCGGCAGGGCGACGTTGACGATGGTCATGTCGAGCACCACCATGATGGTGGTCAGCATGACCGCGACGGTGATCAGTACGCGGCTGGCCTCGGGCGCCGGTGCCGCCGTGGCCCCGGGCATCAGTGCGGGTCCGTCTGCCCGGCCGGCCGGCGCCGGGTGTCGATGGTGACGCTGCTGCTGGCGCCGATGTGCAGCGACAGCGCCGGTTCGGGATCGATAAGCCGCACCCTGACCGGGAAGCGCTGGGTGACCTTGACCCAGTTGCCGGTGGCATTCTCCGGGGGCAGCAGCGAGAAGGCGGCGCCGCTGGCGGGACTGAGGCTCTCCACTTCGCCACGGAAGGTCACGCCCGGGTACATGTCGAGGGTGATCTTCGCCGGCTGGCCCGGGTGGATGCGATGCAGGTCGGTTTCCTTGAAATTGGCGTCCACCCACCATTCGTGCGTGTCCACCAGCGCAAACAGCGTCTGGCCGGCGGCCACGGTGCTGCCGGGGCGCAGGTCGAGATTCGCAACGATGCCCGCAACCGGTGCCACCACCCGGGTGTAGGACAGGTCCAGCCGCGCCTGCGCCACGCGGGCCTGGGCGATGCGGGTCTGCGCATTGCCGGCGCCCGTCTTGCCGCGGCGGTCCATGGCCTCCTGCAGTGCCGACTTCGCGGCCTTCAGTGCCGCGCTGGTGCTGTCCCGTTGCGCCGTGGCGTGTTCACTGTCCGCCTTGGACACGGCGCCATTGCCCGCCAGCGACAACACGCGCTGTGCGTTCTTGACCGCCTCGTCGTAGGCGGTCTGCGCCTGCGTCACCTGTTCACGCGCACTCTGCACGGCGGCGGTGGCCGCGGAGATGTCACTGCCGGTCTGCGCCAGTTGCGCCTCGGCCTGTTGCAGGGCGATGTCGTACGGTGCCGGGTCGATCTCGAACAGCAGGTCACCGGCCTGCACGGCCTGGTGATCACTGACCGCCACGCGGCTGACAGGGCCGCCGACCTGGGCGGCGATGCGCACCACGTTCGCATTCAGGTAGGCGTCGTCGGTGGCGGGGTAAAAGGTGCGTTGCCACAGGTACCAGCCGGTCACCAGTACGACCACGACAATGGCGATGGCAATGATGGTCAGTCTGGGTCGATTGCCGTTGATGGCAGAAAATGAATTCATGGTTGTTTTCCTGTCTGCACCACGAGATGGAACGTTGTGTCCGGAGAAAGTTCAGCCCCGGGTCCGTGGCAGGCGGCTCAACGCGATTCCCGCAGGATCAGGTCGGCCAGTGCCTGGTAATCACCACCGAAGTGATGTCCGCCGGACACCTTGCGGACCTTGAACCACTGCGGATCGAGATCCGGGCACAGTGGCGAGGGTTCATCCTCACCGTAGATACAAAGCAGGTTGTCGTGTGCCAGTTTTTCCACCTCCGGTTTCACCAGGTAGGGCGCATCCTTCATGTTGCCGGGCAACCAGTCGCTGACATGGAACTCGAATTCGACCCGGTGTTCGGCGCCGAGCAGGGCGATGAGGGAAGTCCGGGCAATCAGGTCCGGTGGCAGGCGGCTGGCCATGAACGGCAGCACATCGGCACCGCGTGAATAGCCGATCAACAGTACCTTCTCCATGTGCCACGCCGCAAAGTAGTGGCGCAGGATGTCCTGCAGTGCGCGGCCGGTCTCGTCCGGAGTGCGCCGGTTCCAGAAATAGTGCAGTGAATCGAGCCCGACCACAGGAATGTTTTTGCCGGCCAGCGCCTCGGCCAGGGACTTGTCGAGGCTGGCCCAGCCACCGTCGCCGGAGAGGATCACGGCGAAGGTCTTGCCCGGATGCCGGGCCGGTACCTCGATCAGCGGCAGACCATCCAGCGTGCCCGTTCTGGCCGTCTGCGCCGTGGCAGCATCAGCGACCAGCCGGCTGAAGCTGTCCCGCATCTGCGGCATCCAGTTGCGCGTTACGGAAAAGCCGTGTCCCACGCGTGGCAGCGCGACGAGGCTGGCATTGCCGGTCTGTGCGACAAAGTCGGCAACGGCCGCCGCGCTGCACACCTGGTCGATGTCACCCTGAATGGCGATCCAGGGCTCTGCCAGAGCGGGTGACGGTAACAGGGTAAAGTCCTCGCCCTTGTTTCCCGTTACGGAATTCAGGCCATAGCCACGGCACAGGGGTTTGGCCAGCGGCAGCGAGGTACAGAATCCCAGGCTCATGCCGGCATGAAAGGTGTTCGGCGGTGACTGTGCCAGGGTTGCATACACCAGTGTCGCGCCGGACGAATAACCGGCCAGTACCGGTTGCACATAGTCGGGGAAGCCGTAGCGCTTTTGCAGGTACTGGCTCAGGCCCTCGAAATCCGCCGCCGGGTAACTGCAGGCATTCCGGTCGGACGCCAGCCGCCGGAGATAGGCGGGCGTGTCGATGCCTGCGACCAGTGCATCCTGGCGGGCCAGTGCCTGCGCCATATCGATTACACCGAGATTCCAGCCGCCATCGCCGGAGGCGAACAGTACGACATGTTTCGGTCGTGCCACGTTACGATAGACATGGACCTCACCGAAACGGCCAAACTGCAGGGTTTCCCCCACCGCCGGATCTGCGTGAGCCGGACCCGCCAGCCACAGCGCCAGCAGGCCCAGCAAGCCCGTTCTGATCGTCCTGCACATTTTTTGCGTGGTCTTGCTACACACCACGGTCGAGCCGGTACAGGGCGACCACCAGCACCAGTGTGCCCGCAAGCAGCCACAGCGGACCGAACAGCCACAGGGTCAGCGGTATCGCCAGGTAGTAGCCGCGCATGCCCAGCATGTAATGCGTGCCACCGCGTTCGAGGATGTCGGCGACATCGTCGATGGAGATTTCGGTGCCGGCATCCGCCGGCAGGTTGATCATGAATCCGGTGTGGTTGAAGTAGCGCACGGCGAGGGTAAAGTTGTAGAAGGTGAACAGGAAATCGACGCCAAGCAGGATGAGCTTGCCCAGCCACAACCGGGGCTGATTGCTGCCGAAATGACTGATCAGCAGCGACAGTTCGCCCTGCTTGTCCGCGGTCAGCGCCAGGTTGAAGATCCCCAGTCCGATGATGATCGCGGTGGAGGCCAGGAAGGTGGCCGCCATGGTCCAGTTGCGCAGGGTCTGCACGGCCAGGATGTCCTTGTTGCCGCGCACGATGTTGATCACCCACAGTTCGCGTGCACGGCGGGCGAGTCCCAGCGAGGTGCTGAGCGGGTCAATGCTCATCTTGCGGTAAAGCAGGAAGTGGTACAGCGCGAGCAGCAGTAATGCGACAGGGCTGAGGCCGAATTCAATTTGCTTGAGCAGTTCCATGGGTCATTTCCCGTTCTAGGCGGTCTTGAAGAATATGCGCCGGTAGCCGCCCGCGATCAAAGCCGCACTGTCTATCAGCAGCATGGGCAGCGGCGTCAGCACGGGGTAGGCGAGGTAGGCACTGCGCCATTCGGGATTGAATTTTTCCTTGAAGCTGCGTAATCCCTTGTAGTTGTAGAACCGGTTTCCGTACTCGTAGGCCAGTCGCGCAACTCGCTCGCCGGCACGCGCATAGCGTGTTTCGCCGACGCCGACCAGTGGCGCCATGCCCAGGTTAAAGTACTGATAGCCCTCGCGCTGCGCGTACATTATCAGTTCGGCAAACAGCAAATCCATGGTCCCGGTCGGGGCATCCGGATGATGGCGCATGAGATCGACACTCAGTTGCGAGCGGCTGCCATAGCCCGGCATCAGGTTGGCGAATGCAACAATCCGTTCCTCTACCTTGATGACTGCGAGGGGACCGCGTGCGAGGTAATCCTCGTTGTAATTGCCGAGTGAGAAACCTTTTTCCGCGGCCCTGTGTTCCTGCAGCCAGACGTCCGATACGGCGCGCAGTTCTGTCCAGCGCGAGACGTCAAGTGGTTGGGCAAGCATTTCAAACAGTGCACCTTCACGCCGGGCGCGATTGGCTCCGTGGCGCAGTGCCTCACCGCGTTTGCCGCTCAGGGTGAAGGTCTCCAGCCTGACCATGGCGGTTTCACCCAGTTTGAACAGGCCGAATCCTGCATCATGGAACCGGTACATATTGCGCTCGCTGATTTCATAGAAACACGGTGTGAGATCGTGGCGGTCTGCATAATCACGAAATGCAATGATCACGTCATCGAATGCCTCCGGATCGCCGCAGGGATCTCCGAGTGCGATCAGGCGGTCACGGAACCGGCCATACTGGATGAACGCATCACGACCGGGTGACCACTGCAGGTACTTGTCACCCAGGAACAGCAGGTGGGCGAACTCGCTGCCACCATACCGGTTCAGCACGGCCTCCGCTGCGGCCAGTTCCGCCGTATCCGGGCTGACCGCGGCCACCCGGGGATGCTTGTAGAAGGACCAGCCGATAAATGCCGCGGTTGCCGCCGCCGCAATCAGCAGGGCGCGTGCAAAGCGCGGTGCCTCCAGGGCCGGTGCGAAACGTGCCAGGAGCTCGAAGTCCCAGGGGATGCCACCGTGCAGGCGGTCGCCCAGCCAGGCGAAACCGGCCACGGAGAGTACGAGCCCGGTCAGCCACAGCAGGCTGCGCGCGCTGAACAGTGGATAGCTGTCCCGGTAGAAGCGGCTGCGTTGACGCCGGAGCAGTATTGCCACCGCGAGCAGGATCGTGGCTTCCTCGAAGTCGATACCCTTGAGAAAACTGAACAGGGCGCCGCTGACCAGTAACACCTGGGTCAATACATAGGCGCTGCGTACCTGTTCCGCAATACCGCGTGACAATGCGATCAGCAATACGCCGGTGATCACCGACAGCATGTGCGAGATCTCGACCGCGGCCAGCGGCAGGTACTGGCGCAGGATGGCGAGCCGGTCCGCCAGGGTGGGAAATGCGGCGGAGGCGAGCAGGACCACGCCGCCGGCGAAGGTCAGGTAGGCCAGTACCCGTACACCGAGCGAGGTCAGCAGGTTCAGTGGCAGACCCAGCAGGCCGGACAGCCGGCTCGCGCGCCACTGGCGCACCAGCGCCACGCGTTGCCAGTAATCGGGCAGCATCAACTTGTCCGCCCCCACCCAGACCGCGATCAGCCAGGGCACCAGGAAATAGCACAGGCGATAGATGAGTACGCCGGTGACCAGGTGTTCCGGGCTGGGCGTAAAGGGCGTCAGCAGTACCACCAGCGCAGTGTCGAACACCCCGAGCCCACCGGGAATCAGGCTCAGGATCCCCAGTATGGAAGCGAGCACGAAGCAGGTCAGGAACTGTGGCCAGGCTACCGCCGCGTGGCTGAAGTACAGGGCAAACCAGGCGGCGGCGGCCGCCACCAACCAGTCCAGGGTGGAGATCACCAACAGTGTGGTGATCGAGCTGCCGGCTTGTGGCTGGAGGTCATGCAGCAGGCGTGAGAACAGACCCTTGTGCAGCGTAATGACATAGACGGGGAGGTACATGGCAAAGGCGCCGAGCGCCAGCCACACTGCCCAGACCGGCACCGGCAATCGCTCAAGGCCCGGGCCGCCGGACAGCAGCAGCGGCCAGGCCAATACCGCCAGGCCGGATGGAACCGAGACCATGATCAGGGCGGAAAATGCTGCCGCACGGCGGGTCTCGACATGCTCGTTACCCAGCAGCAGGATGCGGATACCGGAGCCGGCCAGGCCCGACAGGCCGATCAGGTTATTGAAGGCGTTGGCGATCCAGGCGTTACGTACCAGTGTGAGCGGCGGCAGCCGTAATCCGAGTGTGCGCGCCGCATGCCAGTCATACAGGCTCATGGCCAGCACACCGGACAGGGCGATGAGCAGGATGATCAGCAACTGTGGCAGGCTGAGCGCCTGCAGGCCTGCGCGTATTGCGTGCAGGTTCAGCGCATGTAGTTCGCGTCCGGCGAACAGGGTGACCATGACCAGAAACAAAACCGGCAGTGCGCGCCGGACCCAGCGTACATGCTCCGACTGCTCTGATTCCGGGGCAGTGACCGGCTCGGCCGATGGTGCGGAGTCAGGATCGACGGATTGTTCGCTGCGTTTTGTTGTCATACCTTCGATCTGGCGCTACGGTCAGGTTGCATTGCCGGTGTTTTGTGCGAATGTGCATGAAGCCGGGATGATGCACCAGGTATACCCTGTCAGGAGCGTTCCGGAAGGGAATGGATATTAGGGTATTTGACGGGTAGTGGATATAGTGTACGCGGGCCGGGTGCCCGGCGTGGTGGACTCAGTGGAGGACTCAAAATGGATCAAAACCCCCTGGGGCGGCTTGGCCGCCTTGGTCAGAGTATCTGGCTGGATTACATCGATCGCTCGATACTGGACGATGGAACCCTGGCACGCCTGATTGACGAGGACGATCTTGGCGGTCTGACCTCGAACCCGGCGATCTTCGAGAAGGCCATTACCCATGATGATGCCTACAGTGGAGAGATCACCGCACTGGGCGATGCCGGGGCGACGCGCGAGGCATTGTACGAATCCCTGATCCTGGCGGACATCGCCCGTGCCGCGGACAGTTTTCTGCCGGTATACCGGCGCACGGCAGGCCGGGACGGCTACGTCAGTATCGAGGTCTCGCCGCTGCTGGCCCGCGATACGGAGGGCTCCATCCGCGAGGCGCGCGAGCTGTGGGCCCGCCTGCAGCGCCCGAACGTCATGATCAAGATACCGGGGACACGGGAGGGCCTGCCGGCGGTGCGTACACTGCTGGCGGACGGCATCAACGTGAACGTCACCCTGCTGTTTTCCGTGGAGCGCTATGCCGAGGTACTGGCGGTCTATCTCGAGGCACTGGAGGAGCGGCGTGCCCGGCAGTTACCGCTGGATACGGTGGCCTCGGTCGCGAGTTTTTTCCTGAGCCGCATCGACGTCAAGGCCGATGGCGTGCTGGACGGGATGGTGGCCGCCGGCCGCGATGCAGATGCGGCACGCGGGCTGCGCGGCCGGACGGCAATTGCCTGCGCGGGGCTGGCCTACCGCCATTTTCAGTCCGTGACGCAGGAGCCGCGCTGGCAGGCACTGGCCGGTGACGGTGCGCGCGTGCAGCGCCTGTTGTGGGCAAGTACCGGCACCAAGGATCCCGCCTATTCCGACATCAAGTATGTCGAGGCACTGATTGCCGCGGATACGGTCAATACCGTACCGCGCGAAACACTGGAGGCCTACCACGACCACGGCCAGCCGGAACTGCGCATCGAGCAAGCGATGGCGGATGCGGATGCCGTGCTGGAACGGCTGGCCGGGCTGGGCGTGAAATTGCCGGAGCTGCTGCAGGCGCTCGAGGAGGAAGGGATCCGCAAGTTCGTCGAGCCCTATCAATCGTTGCTGGCGGCGCTGGATCGCCTGCGCAAGGCGGGGTAGCTCGTCATGTCGCAAACCGCGTCTCTGTCGATGCCGGAGAATGCCACCTTCGTGCTGTTCGGTGCGCTCGGCGACCTGACCTGGCGGCTGGTCGGACCGGCCCTGTTCGACCTGTACTGCAAGCAGCAGTTGCCGGCGGGCTTTACGCTGATCGGTGTGGATCGAGCAGTCGATACGCCGCGCCTGGTCGAGCGCCTGCGCGACGGTGCGACCCGCTTCGCCGATGCCGGCAATGTCGACACCACGGCCTGGGACGGCTTCGCTGCCTGCATCCGGGGTCACGCCATGGATCTCACCGACGCGTCTGCCTACGCGGGGCTGAAGGACCTGTTGCACGATCCTGCCCGGCCGCGCCCGGACGCCATCGTGCTGTATCTGGCAATACCGCCCGGGCTGTTCGCGCGGGTGGCCAACGGGCTGGCTCAGGCCGGGCTGGCGCGTGACCGGCAACGGGTACGCATCGTGGTCGAGAAACCGCTGGGGCACGACCTGGCATCGTACCGGGTCATCAACGCGGCACTGGCCGACCACTTCCACGAGCAGCAGATCTTCCGGATGGATCATTTCCTGGGCAAGGAGACGGTCCAGAACATCCTCGCCATGCGCTTCGCCAATCCGATCTTCGAACCGATCTGGAATCGCCGCTACATCGACCACGTCACGGTGACCGTGGCCGAGACACTGGGTGTGGAACACCGTGCCGGCTACTACGAACACGCCGGGGCGCTGCGCGACATGGTGCAGAATCACCTGATGCAGCTGATGTGCCTGGTCGCCATGGAGTCGCCGGTTGCCTACGACGCCGACGACATCCGCAACAAGAAGCTCGATGTGTTGCGTGCCTGCCGCCGGATTCCGGAGAGCGACGTGGGGTCGTTTGCCGTGCGCGGGCAATACGACGCCGGCTGGATCGAGGGCGAGGCGGTGCCCGGCTACCGCGAGGAGCCCGCCGTGTCACCGACGTCGGCCATCGAGACCTACGCGGCGGTGAAGCTGCTGGTCGACAACTGGCGCTGGCAGGGGGTGCCGTTCTACCTGCGCACGGGCAAGCGGCTGGCGCAGGCGGCCTCGGAAATCTCGGTCCGGTTCCGTGATGTACCGCATAACGCCTTTCCCGCCGTGACCGGGCTGAACGCGGAACCGGTGCGGCTGGTGATCCAGATCCAGCCGCAGCAGGGGGTGATCCTGAAATTCATGGCCAAGGAGCCCGGTTCGCCGCTGCGCCTGCGCCCGGTGGACATGCGCTTCTCCTACGGCGAGGCGTTCGGCAAGGAATCGCCCGGTGCCTATGAAACGCTGTTGCATGACGTGTTGCTGGGCGATGCCACCCTGTTCATGCGCAGTGACCAGGTGGAGGCGGCGTGGGAACTGCTGCAGCCGGTACTCGATGCCTGGGCGAACAATCCGCCGGCGGACTTTCCGAACTATCGGGCAGGCAGCCCGGGACCCGAGGCGGCCGAGCGGCTGGTGGCCATGGACGGGCACGCCTGGCTGAGGCCGACCTGCTGGAAGTCACGCGAGAGCGGGGAAAAGCCGTGAGGAATGGCACTCGATCAGGGCATGGCGTTGCATATCGTTCGTACAAGGAACATTGCCAGCCACGGAACCACATGGAAGTACACGGAAATATTTCATGTTTATTCACTGCTGTCCCATAAACCCCCTCTCCCGGAGGGACGCCGACAGGGATGTCGGTGGTACGGGTCCATGGATGGACCCGGTAGAGCGAAGCAGGACGCCCGAGCCGAGAGCAACGCAGGGAGCAGTTGCCGAGAAGCGACGCAAGGTTTGTACAGCGGGTGATGGATTTCGTGTCCCGAACCAGTCAACCAGGTCCAAACTGACGTTGCATGAACAGGTGGGTGATTCTCCTCTGTCTGCAAGCGGGACTGCAGTGATAATTGGCCGCAGCATTACACGGTAACACACTGAGATTAAATGAATATTATCCTTGTCCTTCCGTGGATTCCGTGGCTATCCATGCCCTGAAGGCAGGTACGGAACCATGGAGATGAGTAACGAAACGAATACCGGTGAGGCCCCGGGCGCGCCCGGGATGCCGTCCAACTGGTGTGCCTCCGACAAGCAGGCCGTGGGCAGCGCCCTTGGCGCCACCCGGGTCTGGTTCACCATCGGGCAGGGCATCCTCAACGAGGTCTATTATCCGCGCCTGGACATTCCGCAGATCCGCGACCTGGGGTTCATCGTGGGCGATGGCGACGGGTTCTGGGTCGAGCTCAAGCGGCTGGAAAACTGTCGCGTCGAGTACGAGGCCGCCGGGGTGCCGGCCGTGCGGATCGTCCACACACATGATCGTTTCACGTTCACGCAGCGGATCGTCCCCGACCCGGATCGCGACGTACTGCAGGTCGAGGTGGTGCTCGAGGGCGATAGCCGGCTGCAACCGTGGGTGCTGCTGGCGCCGCACCTGGGTGGCACCGGCCGGCACAACGATGCGGAGGTGGCGGACTTTCACGGGCGACGTGTGCTGTGGGCACAGCAGGGGCCGTTTGGCCTGGCGCTGGCGGCATGCGATCCGCAACAGGGCGTGGCCCTGGGTGCGGCCAGTGCGGGCTATTCCGGTTTTTCCGACGGCTGGCAGGATTTCAGCCGGAACGGCCGGATGCGCTGGAACTACCGGCATGCCGGGCCCGGCAACGTGGCACTGACGGCGGCGTTGCCGCGCCGGGCAGTGCTCGCGCTGGGCTTCTCGGCCAGCCGCGAGGCGGCGGCGACCCTGGCGGTCTCGTCCCTGCTGCAACCGTTCGAGCAGGTATGGGCTCAGCAGGTCGCGCACTGGCAGCGCTGGCACAATGCCTGTCACGTGCACCGCCATGTCGGGCAGGGCGGCGTGCTGGGCCAGGTGTTGCAGGATCAGCTGAAGACCAGCGCCATGGTACTGCGCACGCACCAGGACAAGACCTTTCGCGGCGCCATGGTGGCCAGTCTGAGTGTGCCCTGGGGCGAGACCGGTGAGGAACGGCCGGGCTATCACCTGGTCTGGCCGCGTGACCTGGTCGAGTCAGCCGGTGCCCTGCTGGCACTGGGCGCGGAGGTCGAGGCCCGCGAGGTCCTGCGTTACCTCATTGCCACGCAGCGCAGTGACGGCAGCTGGTACCAGAACCAGTGGCTGGGCGGCAAACCGTACTGGCACGGCGTCCAGCTCGACCAGGTGGCGTTTCCCGTGCTGCTGGCCGGTACGCTGGCGGAACGCGACGCACTGGACGGGATCGAGGTGACGGACATGGTGCGGCGTGCGCTGGGTTTTATCGCGCGAACCGGCCCGGTCAGCCAGCAGGACCGCTGGGAGGAAAACAGCGGGGTGAATACCTTCACCCTGTCGGTCTGTATCGCGGGCCTGGTGTCCGGCGCACGCTTTCTGACGGCCTCCGCGGAGGCGTTTGTGCTGGAGCTGGCGGACTACTGGAACGCGCGGCTCGACGACTGGACGGCGGTGTATGCCACCGATCTGGGCAAGCGTTTCGGTGTGCCCGGCTATTACATCCGCACCACGCCAACCTACGCACTGGATGACGACGCCGCGCTGTCACGCGTGATCCAGGTGAAAAATCGCGCAGCCGATCCGGGACTGAGCGGTGCCGAACAGATCGGCGGTGACTTCCTGCAGCTGGTGCGCTACGGCCTGCGGGATGCCAACGCGCCGCTGGTGCGTGACAGCGTGAAGCTGGTCGATGCGCTGTTGCGCAGGGATCTGCCGCAGGGGCCGGCCTGGTACCGCTACTCCGGTGACGGCTACGGGGAGCACCGGGACGGTACGCCCTTCGACGGCACCGGGATCGGGCGGTTGTGGCCGCTGCTCACGGGTGAGCGTGGCCATTATGAACTGCTGCGCGGTGCCGACGCCGTACCCTATCTGCAGGCCATGTCGGCCATGGCCGGGCCGGCCGGGATGCTCCCGGAACAGGTGTGGGACAGTGCCGCTATCCCTGCGCACCGGCTCGAACCGGGCCGGCCCAGTGGCTCGGCGATGCCGCTGGTCTGGGCTCACGCCGAATACATCAAGCTGGCCTGTTCGGTCCTTGAGGGCCGGCCGGTCGACCGGCCCGACCCGGTGTGGGATCGCTACCGGGGTCAGGTGCCACAGACGCACATCTGGTACTGGTCCCCGCAAACACCCATCCGCACACTGGTCGCGCCGCTGCGACTCGGCTTCTGCCTGGCCCGGCCGGCCACGATCCACTGGCAGGCGGGTGAAGGGGGGTATCAGGAACTGACCACAAACGATCCCGGACCCGGTGTCCACGTCGCCCGCCTGCCGGCGCTGCCGGCTGCGACGGAGCGCGTGCGCTTCCGGCTGACCGGCGCGGACTGGGACGACGGGCAGGAATACGAGGTCCGCGTCCAGGCCCGGAGAGGTTGAAGGGCCGGAATTTTCCACCCGTGCTGCCGATAAGGCGGGTAGCTGCGGGAATCATCGGGCGTGGACAAGGTCATGACAGATATGGGGAATGTGTGGGCCCGTGGGCCGCATCCCTGATCCTGAAAACGCCGGACACCGGATTCCGGGGAGCCGATCTGCAAGCGCCGTGGGGCGGGATTACCGATATGAGATTATTGTTGCGTATACCGGCTGTACTCATCGGCCTGCTGCTCCTGTCGCAGGTGGCAGGCGCCGGTGTGACGCGTGACCCGGCCGAGTATTTCTTCCAGGAAAGCTTCGGTGATTTCCTCGAGGAGCTTGCCCGGGCACGGGAGGAACACAAACAGGGGATCCTGCTGTTCTTCGAGCAGGCCGACTGCCCGTTCTGCCATCGCATGAAGACCACCATACTCAACCAGCCGGAAGTCCAGGACTATTATCGTGCGCATTTCCGGATTTTCAGCGTCGATATCGAGGGCGACCTGGAAATCACGGATTTCAGTGGCAACCGTACCCCGGAGAAGGACTTCGCCTTCCGGCAGTTCCATGTGCGTGCCACGCCGGTATTTGCCTTCATCGATCTGGACGGAAACCTGGTGGCCCGCTACACCGGTCCGACCAGCAATGCGCAGGAGTTTCTCTGGCTCGGCGAATACGTGGCCGACGGGCATTACCGGACGGAAAGCTTTTCCAGCTTCAAGCGCGACAAACGCGGACAAGCCAGGGGCGGATGAGGTTGCCCTGTCTGATCCGGCGGCGCGGGTATCCGGTCATGGCCGGATTGCTGCTGCCCCTGCTCGGAGCCACGGCCGCACAACCGCTGCCCGATCCGCTTACCCTGGAGAGTGCGCTGCAGGCCGGGAGTGATCACCCGTCGCTTGCCCTGAGCCGGGCCCGTCTGGCCCGGCTGGAGGCGGAGGCCGAGCAGGTGAGGGCGCGTGACGATCTCGACGTCGGCGCCACCCTGGAGGCGCGCGTGGTCGACCCGCCGGACAGTGCCGTGGACCAGGGCCACAACGATTCCCGTGCCAGCCTGTATGCGCGCAAGCGGCTCTATGACTTCGGCCACACCTCGGCGCTGGAGGCCGCGGCATCTACCTCGGTCGAGGCGGGGCAGTTACGTACCCGTGCCGACCTGCAGCAGCACCGCATTGCAGTCATGCAGGCGTTTTTCAATGTCCTGCTGGCCGACCTCGAATATGCGCGTGACAACGAGGCGATGGCGGTGGCGTATGTGACGGCGGACCGCAGCCGTGACCGCAGTGAACTCGGGCAGGTCTCGGAGCCCGAGCTGCTGCAGCAGCAGGCGGAGTACCAGGAGTTCCGCATGCGCCGCACGCGCTCGCAGGCACGCCAGCGCAGCACCCGCGCATTGCTGGCACAATTGCTCGACCAGCCGGACCAGCTGCCGTCCAGCCTGGCCGTTCCGGACCTGTCGGCCAATGACCGGCCCTTGCCGGAGTACGAGACACTGGTCGACGCGGCACTGGCCGCGAACCCGGACGTCCTTGCGTTACGTTCGGACCTGGAAGCGGCACGCCTGCAGGTGCGCGCGGAACGCACCGGCAGCCGGCCCGTCCTGACCGGCCAGGTGGCCGCCGCGGACAATCAGCGAGATGTCGGTTCGCGCAACCCGTTCGAGGCGGAGCTGCGGCTGGAAATCCCGCTCTACAACGGCCAGCGGACGGATGCCGGCGTGGCGCGCGCACAGGCCGACCTGTATCGCCTGACGGCGGAACTGCGGCAGCAGGAATACGACCTGCGCCAGCGACTGCTGGAGGTCTGGCTCGATATCCAGACCCTGCTGGCGCAACGGGAACAGGTCCAGGTCTTTTCCGAATCACGCAGCCTGAACTTTGACCGTGCCCAGGCCGAGTATGAGCTGGACCTGAAGACCGATTTCGGCGATGCCCTGGTGGGCCAGTCGGAATCGGCCCTCCTGAAGGCACGGACCGAATATCACCTGGCGCTGGACTGGGCGCGGCTGACCGCGCTCACCGGCGAATCCTATTCGCCGTACATTCCGGCCTCGGCGCCGTCACCTCCCGGGAGCGACAGTCATGAAAACCACCTGCCTCGCTAGTGTCGTACTCTGCCTGCTGGCCTCGAATGCCGTGGCGGCGGAGCTGTTACCCGCCGTGCTGGACTGGTCCCAGCGGGCGGTACTGAGTACCCCGGTGTCCGGTGTGGTCAGCCAGGTAGCCGTGCATCCCGGGGAGTCGGTCACGGCCGGGCAATTGCTGCTGCAGCTCGACCAGCGTCCGTTCGACAACCGGCTGAAGGATGCCCGGGCGCAACAGCACAAGCAGCAGCTGCAACGGGACGAGGCAAGGCGTGAAGTGGAGCGGACCCGTGAGTTGTACAACCGCCGGGTCATCTCGACGCATGATCTGCAGCTGGCCGAGATCGCATTCGCCACTGCGGATTCCGACTACACCAGTGCCGTGACGGCGCTGGAGGACGCCCGGCTGCGCAGCGAGTACAGCCGTCTGCACGCCCCGTTTGCCGGTGTCGTGCTCGCTGTGGATGTCAGTGCCGGCATGACGGTGATCAACCGGCAGCAGGCTACGCCACTGGTCACGCTGGCGCAGGATCACCCGCTGCACGCGCTGGTACAGGTGCCCGGCAGCGCGCTGTCCGGATTCCACGCCGGGCAGGCGGTCACCATCCGCGTGAACGGCCAGCACTTCGACGGGAAACTGGAATTTCCGGTTACGGAACCGGACAGCAGCGGCAAATATACGCTGACCTTCACCTTCGATCCGGGCAAGGCGGCGCTGCATGCCGGGCAAACCGCACGTGTCGGGATTGAATGACGGAGTCCGCACAGGCTTTTCGTGTCAAGACAGAACAGGGTCTTGCCCGAACCGGCAGTTCGCCGGATTCCCACCCGCACGGGATTGATTACACTTTCCGGACGTCCCGGGAGTTGTCTGTTTGCATTCACAGGAAATACTGCGGGTAAAACCTGCCAGTTCTGCTACATTGATCGCAGTCGCTGTATTCACACCACGCCCGCCTGTTCCCGACGGGTGCGAAACAGCCACACGCTTGCCTGGCCAGGTTCTGCAGCCGGTCTGGCATTGAAGGACTCCCTGTCCGGATGCCGCCAGCCATCACTGGCAGACGTCCACCCGGGCGACCACGATCTGCATTCCCGGAGCATGACCATGTCACATGAGCAGAAGAGCAACAAGGAAGCCAGGAAGAAACCGGCCATGACGCCGAAGGAGAAAAAGGCGGCAAAGAAATCGAAGAAGGAAGCGAAGGGCTTCCTGGATTCTGACCGGACCCGGTAACCCGGCTCCCGATGCGATCATTGCTGGTTATAATTACTTGTTAATTTAGGAACCTCTGATTAATTCGTCATTGCGAGGGACGTAGTGACGAAGCAATCTCTAACTGACTGATTCCATAACAGGAGATTGCTTCGCTTCGCTCGCAATGACGGGGATTGGTGAATTAATCAGAGGTTCCTTTACAATTAGTACCGGTATATTCCTCAGCAGTCACGTGCACTCGGTCTGCACCTGTGCACTCGCGGCAATCCATTCCGGTACACCTCGACCCTAATCGTATTCAGCCTGGACCGCCCCGACAATCATTTGCCCGATGTGCCGGAAGACTACGTGCACCGGACCGGCCGTGCCGGGCTTGCTGGTA
>CAZMAK010000044.1:0-17609 GCA_964564245.1 uncultured Ectothiorhodospiraceae bacterium
AGGCGCTACCCGATAACCAGCCTGATGCCGATCAACAATGTCACCACCTCAAATGCCCGCTTGATCCAGCGGTTGCCCGAACGGATGGCCAGGTGCGCACCCAGAAAGCCACCCAGCAGAGAACCTGCCAGCAGGGCCGGCAGCCAGTCCCAGCGGATCTCGCCCAGCATGCCCAGTGTGACCGCGCCACTGCCGTTCCAGAACACCCCGACCAGGATCAGCGTGTAGGCAATGGCACGCCGGTAGTCGAGCCCGAACCAGCGCACCAGCCAGAGCGTCACGAACAGGCCGGTACCGGAGGTCAGCGAGCCGTTCAGCGCACCGATGGCAAACAGCACCACACCGCCCAGCAGGCGTCCCTGGCGATTGCGGTTGACCGGGATCACGGTCTGGCCGAGATTCGGATGCAGCCAGGAATAGACGCCCAGGCCGGCAGTCAGCAGGCCCAGCGCCACCTCGGCGCTGCGTTCCGGTACTCCCAGGATGACACTGGCCCCCAGCACCACGCCCGGCAGGCCCCATCCCAGCACGGTCAGGGCCAGGCCGCGCTGCAGCGGCTCCTCCCTCAAGTGCCTGATCGTGGCGCCGATACCCAAGGCAACGGTGGCAACCTTGTGGGTGGCCAGCGCGATGGCAAATGGCAGCCCCAGAAATATGAGCACCGGCAACTGGATCAATCCGGCACCACCGCCCGAGAATGCCGAAAATGCATTGGCAATCAGGGAAATGAGGAAAAGGATTACCTGTTCCGTGGCATTCACTGGATTTTCCGCGGCTACGATCCGGTTATATTGCACCGGTCATCGGGCAGCGCAAGTCCCGGGCCTCCACTGACCGTGATTCGATGAAACCCATGATCCGCACTCACACCATCCTGATATTGCTGCCGGCCCTCTGGACGGCCACCGCCTTCGGCCGCAACTCCGAGCACGTATACAAATGGGTGGATGCCAACGGGCAGGTACAGTACAGCAACCGGATGCCACCGGAATCCGCGCAACAGGAGCGCAAGGAAATCAGTGAATCCGGCCGGGTCATCAAGGTCTACAACGCGCCGAAGACCCCGGAGGAAAAGGCCGAGTCGGAACGGCTGGCCAGGCTGGAGGAATTGCGCAAGGACCGTGAGCGGAAACGCGCCATCCATGACCGCAGCCTGCTGTCCTCCTACTCCAGCAAGGATGACATGGTCAGTGCCCAGCAGAACAAGATCACCATGGTCGAGGCGCTGATCCAGCTGACACACAGCCGGATCACTTCCATGCAGGAACGTCTGCAGAAGCTGACCGAGGAGGCCGCCGGCTACGAGCGCAGCGGCAAGACACTGCCCTTCGCACTGAAGCAGCAGATCAGCAACCTGCACGATCTCATTGAACACAACACCCGGTTTGCCGCGGACAAGGAAGTGGAGATCAAGGAGATCCGGAAGCAGTCCGCACGGGACCTGGCGCGCTACGAGGAACTGACCAGCGACCCGTCAGCGGACAAAAAGAAACAGGCGTCCCCGCTGGAGATCGCGATGCACAATCCGAACGTGACGCTGACACGTGAAGACCGTACCCTGCTGGCCACGTATTCCAGCGAATCCGACCTGATGTTCGCCCGTGACGAAGAACTCTCCACACTCGACGAGGCGATCAGGCAGACCTTTTCCGAAGTGGATACCATGCAGAAAAAGCTCGCCGAGCTGACCGACAACGCAAACGAGTATGAAACCCGGCATGATGCGGTGCCCGACATCCTGATCGGCCAGATCAGGGAAATCAGGGAGCAGGTCGAAAAGGCCGAAGCACTGCTGGCCACCCGGCGCAAGGAACGGCATCAGGCCGAAGAACGCTATAAAACCAGCATCGATCGCTTCCGCCACCTGACAGCGAGCAACCCGTAGCCGCCCGTCCGCTCATGCCGAGACGAGGGTGCCGACGCCCTCGTCGGTAAACAGTTCCACCAGCACCGCGTGCGGAAGACGGCCGTCGATGATGTGCGCCGCACTGACGCCGCTGTTCAGTGCCGAGATCACGCAACCCAGTTTCGGCAGCATGCCGCCCTGCACCGTGCCGTCCTCCATCAGGTGTTTGACCCCGTTTACCTTCAGACCGGTCAGCAGCCTGCCCTGCTTGTCGAGCAGCCCGGCGGTATTGGTCAGCAGGATCAGTTTCTCGGCCTTCAGCACTTCGGCCATGCGCCCGGCGACCAGGTCGGCGTTGATATTGTAGGATTGCCCGCTGCTGTCCACGCCGATCGGCGCAATCACCGGGATGAAGTCGCCGCCGATCAGCATATCCACCACGCCGGAATCGATACTCTCCACCTCGCCGACATGCCCGATATCGATGATTTCCGGTGCATCCAGGTCCGGGGTGTGGCGCTTGATCACCAGCTTGCGTGCCCGGATCAGGTCACCGTCCTTCCCGGTCAGCCCGACCGCCCGCCCGCCGTGGTGGGTGATCAGGTTGACGATTTCCTTGTTGACCAGGCCGCCCAGCACCATTTCCACCACGTCCATGGTCTCACTGTCGGTCACGCGCATGCCATCGACGAACCGGCTCTCCTTGCCGAGCCTGCCGAGCAACTGCCCGATCTGGGGACCACCGCCGTGCACCACCACGGGATTGATCCCGACCAGCTTCATCAGCACGATATCGCGCGCGAATCCGCTCTTGAGCTCCTCGTCCACCATGGCGTTGCCGCCATACTTGATGACGACCGTCTTGCCGCGGAAACGGCGGATATAGGGCAGGGCCTCGGTCAGGACGTGCGCGACGTTCTGTGCGGAATCAGGGGTTAATGACATAGCGACACACCACACCCGTGCTGGCTGGAAACAGCGTGCAGTTTACGCGCGAAGCCGGCCGGCGAACAACAATGCCGGTTCCGCTCAGAACGGCAGCTTCAGTCCCGCGTCCACCTGCAGCATGACCCGGCGGAATTCGCCCATAATGCGCTGCAGCGCGGTGTCGGTATCCGCCTCGAAACGCAGCACCAGCACCGGCGTGGTATTGGAGGCACGCACCAGGCCCCAGCCATCCGCGAAATCGGCGCGCAACCCGTCGATGGTGGACACCGTGGCATCCTCGAAATGGGCATTTTCCAGCAGCTGGCGGATGAATACCTGCGGCTCGCCCTCGCGCATGGGTACGTTGAGCTCGGGCGTGTTCACGCTGTCCGGCAGTGCATCGAAGACCTCCTGGCTGCCGCTTGCGTCCTTGGCCAGGATCTCGAGCAGGCGTGCGGCGGCGTAGATGGCGTCGTCGAAGCCGTACCAGCGTTCATTGATGAAGATATGGCCGCTCATCTCACCGGCCAGCAGCGCACCGCTTTCCCGGATCTTGGCCTTGATGAAGGAGTGCCCGGTCTTCCACATCAGCGGATCGCCGCCGTGCTGGCGGATCACGCTGTCGAGGAAGCGTGTGCACTTGACGTCATAGATGATCTGCCCGCCCGGGTTGCGTTCGAGAATGTCCCTGGCGAACAGCATCAGCACGCGGTCCGGCCAGACGATCTTGCCATCCGGAGTCACCACACCGAGGCGGTCGCCGTCACCGTCGAAGGCCAGACCGATATCGGCATTCCTGGACTGCACGAGCGCCATGAGGTCCGCCAGGTTTTCCGGCTTGCTCGGGTCCGGGTGATGATTCGGGAAGTTGCCATCGACCTCGCAGAACAGTTCGGTGACCGTGCAACCGAGCGAGCGCAGCAACTCCGGCGCGACCGAACCGGCCACGCCGTTGCCGCAGTCGATCACGATGCGCATCGGCCGCGCCAGGCTGATATCGTCCCGAATCCGCTCGATGTAGTCCGGCACGACATTGATCGTCTCCAGGCTGCCCTGGCCGGAAATGAAGTTGTGCCCGACGATACGTTCGCGCAGACCCTGGATACCCGCTCCGGACAGGGTCTCACCATCGATGACGATTTTCAGTCCGTTGTAGTCCGGCGGATTGTGGCTGCCGGTGACGATGACGCCGGTCTGGCTGTCCAGGTAGTAGGTGGCGAAGTACAGCACCGGCGTGGGAACACAACCGATATCCTTGACGTGACAGCCGGTGGATACGATCCCGTCGATCAGGGCGCGCGACAGCTCCGGTCCCGACAGCCGGCCGTCCCTGCCCACCACCACGGTATCCCGTCCGCGTTGCAGCGCCTCACTGCCGATGGCGCGGCCGATCAGTTCCACGGCACTGGCCGTCAGTGTCCGGTTGACCACCCCGCGGATGTCGTAGGCACGGAATATCGATGCATCGACGATTGCCTCATCCTCTTTAAAGGCCGCCGGCCTTTCCTCCACCACCAGGCTGTCCGCGTGGGCACCCAGACTGAAATCGGCGGGACTGTTCCCCCACACACGGTCCGGCCGGTTCGCTTCCCCCTCGATTGCCGCCAGCGTCTCGCCGAGCTGCTTCGGCGTGGTGCCCGCATCCTGTTCGCGCGGTACCGGTTCGGTCCTGTCGCGCTTCTGCACCCCTTTCGTGGAACCGGCGGCAAGCTGCACCATGAACTCCAGCGTGCCCCTGAGTTCCGCCAGCCCGCCGGCATAGTCCCGGCCGACCCGGCCGTCGCGAAAGTCCTTCATCAGGGTCACCAGGGCGACCTCGTCGAGTCGCAGGGCATTGCCGATGCGCCGGAACAGGAGCAGGACCAGGCCCGCCAGCACGGCGGCACAGACCAGGAACGCGGTCAACACCCAGCTGCCCACCTTGGCCAGGTAGACCAGGCTGCTGCTGGCGGGCCAGTACGCCACCTGCCAGCGCGTGGAGGCGATCGGGACCACACGTTCCGCCTTGCCGTGCCGGATCGATGCATCCCCCTGTGTGGCGATAACGGCCGGTGCCGCCGCGGAACCCTTCTGTTGCAGTTCGATGTAACCTTCCATGTTCTGCAGGCCGTTCAGGATTTCATTGACCACGTCATTCGACAACGACAGCATGATGTGCCCGACGACACCCGAACCGGCCGGATCCATGACCCGGCGCACGATGTTGACATGCTGCTGGGGGGTATTCAGCAGCTGGACCTCGATGGGTGGAGGCGTGTCACTCGATTCGGCGGCGCGCATCTGCGCCAGTGCGGCATAACTCAGCGGCGGCGACGCCTGCAGGTCGACCTGCGTGATCCCGGGCGGCAGCAGCCGGACATTGAGCGCGGTCGGGAATACATAACGCAGGGATTCCTCGCGTGCACTGCGCTGCGCCGGCGTGCCGTTCTTGAGCAGGTCGGCGATTTCGGGATCCCTGGCCAGCAGGGCGGCGCTTTGTCCGTAATATTCCGCCATGGAGTGAACCCGGGCGGCCACCGTCGACGTGGTGATCTCGGTCTGCTGCTGCATGGCCTGCAGGATCTGCATCGACATCAGCTGGAACACGAACCAGGCCAGCGCAGCCAGCAGCACCACACCGGCCACCAGCAACACCAGCTGTATCCGTGCCAGGCTGGCCGGCTTCGGGTTACCGGAGGCCTTCGGCGCTACGTGCGGGTTCCGTTGCCGGTCACCACCACTGCGTTTCAGAAAGGCGGGTAGGTTCAGCTTCATCGCGATGTTGTGTTCCTGCGGACCGGATTTGCCGGGTTGTCTGTTTTCAGTGCGTTACCTGCGGATTATCGGCGGGAACGCCCGGTTTTTGACCCCGGATGACGCGGTTGCGGTCACCCGGGTCCAGCAGGCTCCTAGTGCCGGCCGGTATGGCCAAACCCCCCGGCGCCCCGCTTGCTGTCGACAAATTCATCGACGATCTCGAAATCCGCGCGCACCACCGGCACGATCACCATCTGGGCAATGCGCTCACCGGGCTGGATCGTAAAGTGCTCGCTGCCCCGGTTCCAGCAGGACACGAACACCTGGCCCTGGTAGTCCGAATCGATCAGACCCACCAGGTTGCCGAGTACGATGCCATGCTTGTGGCCCAGTCCGGAGCGCGGTAACAGGATCGCCGCCAGCCCGGCGTCTTCCACGTGGATGGCCAGCCCGGTGGGAATCAGCCGGGTCTCGCCCGGACCGATCTCCACGGGGCCGTCCAGGCAGGCCCGCATGTCCATGCCGGCCGAGCCATCGGTGGCGTAATGCGGCAGCGGGAATTCCCGGCCCAGCCGCGCATCCAGAATCTTAAGCTGAATCTTTTGCATTGAAGCGGATCACCTTCCCGGGTTTGTCATGAAATCGCTGCGCCACCAGTTCCACCAGCTGGCGCGCCAGCTTCGTCTTGCCGGTCTGCGACAGTACCTGCGAACCGCCGTCCCAGAACACGTGCAGGGCATTTTCCTCTGCCTCGAACCCGGCACCGTCGCCCACGCGGTTGGCGGCAATCATGTCGAGTGACTTGGCAACGCGCTTGGCCTGTGCCCGTTCCTCCAGCTGCTCGGTCTCGGCCGCGAAGCCCACCGTGAACGGCGCATTGGCCAGTGCCGTCACCGTGGCGAGGATATCCGGGTTGCGGGTCAGCGTAAGCGTCATCTGTTGCGCATCCTTTTTCAGTTTCTCTGGCGCCACCGTCTCCGGCCGGTAATCCGCCACCGCCGCAACGGCGATGAAGATATCGCAACCGGTGACACGCTCCAGCACGGCATCGAGCATGTCGCGCGCACTGACCACGTTGATACGCTGCACGTGTGGCGGCGATTCCAGGCTGACCGGGCCACTCACCAGCAACACCTCGGCGCCGGCCTCGCTGGCCGCCCGTGCAACCGCGAAACCCATGCGACCGGAACTGTGATTGCCCAGATAGCGCACCGGGTCGATGGCCTCGCGGGTCGGCCCCGCACTGACCAGTACCCGGCAACCACTCAGGATGCCGGTCTCGAACACGCCGGCCAGTGCCGTCACCAGCTCGTCCGGCTCCAGCATGCGTCCCGGCCCCACCTCGCCGCAGGCCTGCTCGCCCAGCGCCGGGCCGAAGCGGTGTATGCCACGCGCCTGCAACGCCTGCACGTTCTGCTGCGTCGCCGGGTTGTTCCACATGGCCCGGTTCATGGCCGGTGCCAGTGCAACCGGCGCCTCGCACGCGAGTACGATCGAGCACAACAGGTCATCCGCCCGGCCCTGCTGCAGCCGCGCCAGGAAATCCGCGGTCGCGGGTGCGACCAGCACGGCATCCGCCCAGCGCGCCAGTGCGATATGGCCCATTGCGGCCTCCGCCGAGGTGTCGAGCAGATCGGTGTGTACCGGGTTACCGGAAAGTGCCTGCAGCGTCAGCGGGGTGATGAATTCCCGGGCACCGGCCGTCATGACCACGCGTACCGTCGCGCCCTGCGCGCGCAGCTGCCGGATCACCTCGGCGCTCTTGTAGGCGGCGATGCCGCCGGTCACGCCAAGCAGGATGTGTTTGCCGGACAGGGTGTTCATACGGCGCAAGCTTAACAGATGATCCGTGCGCGTGGACCAGCGACCGGCCCGGCGTACACCTACAGACCGGATCGGACATTCCGGCTCGGTGTCATCACCCGGTCATGGCAAGGTGGTCCGATGCAAACCATCCGCGACTGGCCGGCTGCAGAACGACCCCGGGAAAAGCTGCTGACCGATGGCCCCGGCCGGCTGTCGGACGCCGAGTTGCTGGCGTTGTTCCTGCGTACCGGACCACGCGGCAAGACCGCAGTGGACCTGGCGCGCGAACTGCTGGCCACCTTTGGCGGCCTGCGCGGGTTGCTGGACGCCGACCGGGCAGCGTTCTGCGCCCATGCCGGCCTGGGCCCGGCGCGCTATGCCGAGTTGCAGGCGGTGCTCGAAATGGCGCGGCGCCACTGGCAGGAACAGCTGCGCCGCGAGGACGCCCTGGAGAATCCGGACACCACGCGCCGTTTCCTTGGCAGCCGCCTGCGACACCTCAGGCACGAGGTGTTTGCCTGCCTGTTTCTCGACAACCGGCACCGGGTAATTGCCTTCGAGGAACTGTTCAACGGCACCATCGACGGTGCCAGCGTACACCCGCGTGAAGTGGTCCGGCGCGTGCTGCATTACAATGCCGCCGCGGTGATCCTGGCCCACAACCACCCCTCCGGCGTGGCCGAACCAAGCCGGGCCGATATCCAGCTGACCCGGCGGCTGACCGATGCCCTCGCGCTGGTCGATGTCCGGGTGCTGGACCATTTCGTCATCGGCGATGGCCCCGGCATTTCCTTCGCCGAACGCGGCCTGATTTGATATCTTGTTGATTTAACGTAATTTAGCATCTGCCTTCGGACAGGGCGCAACTTGTATCCGGGCGGGTATTCTGGTATAAAATGCGCCCTTCCCGCTGCTGGCGGGTCTTTTTCAGAGGTTTTACGCGATGTCCAGAGTATGCCAGGTGACCGGAAAACGTCCGCAGAGCGGCAATAACGTTTCCCACGCCAACAACAAGACCCGCCGCCGCTTCCTGCCGAACCTGCACACCCACCGCTTCTGGGTCGATGGTGAACAGCGCTTCGTCAAGCTGCGCGTTTCCAGCAAGGGCATGCGTATCATCGACAAGAAGGGCATCGATACCGTGCTGGCCGACATCCGTGCCCGTGGCGAAAAGGTCTAGGGAGAAACCTCATGCGTGACAAGATCAAACTGGTGTCGAGCGCCGGAACCGGCCATTTCTACACCACCACCAAGAACAAGCGCAACATGCCGGAGAAGATGGAGATCAGGAAGTTCGATCCGGTGGTGCGCAAGCACGTGATGTACAAGGAAGCCAAGATCAAGTAACTCCCGTACACACCTGCACGGAAAACCCGGCACTGCCGGGTTTTTTATTGCCCGGGGTCCGCCGCCGGCACCGGCTCCAGCAGCAGGTTTCCCACCCGGTCGACCTCGCACTGCCAGCCCGGCGCCAGCCAGGTGGTGGCGACGGTTTCGGTGATCAGTGCCGGTCCCGCGAAGCGTTGCCCGGCACCCAGCGTGGCACGCGCATGGACCGGGACCGGTTGCGCACAACCGGCCACCCCGGTGACACGCGCGGGCGGTGCCTTCCCCGTCGTTTCCACTTCCGGCAGGCTGATGGCAAGCGGCTGCCCCTGCAGGCTGCAACGCAATGTCACCAGTTCGACCGGCAGCGCCAGGCGGTGCCCGTAACGCCGCTCGTGCAGTTCCTCGAAGGTGTCCCTGCACGCCGCGCTGCCCTGCCAGGGTACCTCCAGCGTGTACGATTGCCCCTGGTAGCGCAGATCCAGCCGGAATGCCACCTCGATGTCGCGCATGGCAATGCCCTCGGCCTGCAGCGCCTCCCTGCCCTCGGCCGCCAGTGCCTGCAACGCCTGCTCCAGCACAACATCGGGAAATACGTCCAGCAACCCGGTCAGGGTGTGCGAAAGCTGCCGTGCCGGCGGTGCCACCAGCATGCCCAGTGCGGATAACACCCCGGCCTGCACCGGTACCAGTGCCCGGCGCATCCCGAGCGCCTCGGCCAGCGCACACACGTGCAGCCCCCCGGCACCGCCAAACGAGGTCAGCACGAAATTACGCGGATCGATGCCGCGCTGCACCGAGATGACCCGCAGCGCCTGTGCCATGTGCTCGTTGGCGACGGCAACGATGCCGGCGGCCGCCTCGTGCAGGTCAAGCTCCATGCGCTGTGCCAGCGTGCCGATGACCGCCCCGGCGGCCTCCACATCCAGCGTCAGCGCGCCCCCCAGAAAGGCATCCGGCAGCAGCCGCCCCAGCACCAGGTTGGCATCGGTAACCGTCGCCTGCCGGCCGCCCTGCCCGTAACAGGCCGGCCCCGGTGCGGCACCGGCCGACTCCGGGCCGACCTGCAACACGCCACCGGCATCGAGTTGCGCAATCGAGCCACCACCGGCACCGATGGTATGCAGATCCACCATCGGCACGGCCACCGGCCAGTCGCCGATATGGCCCTCCGTGGTCAACCGGATCGCTCCGTCGACCAGGGCCACATCCGTGGAAGTACCACCCATATCAAAGGTGAGCAGATGGTCGTACCCGGCCTGGTGCCCGACCTGCCGCGCGCCCATCAGGCCGCCGGCCGGCCCGGACAACAACAGGTGCACCGCTCGCTGGCCGGCCAGGTCGGCCCGCACCGTACCGCCGGAACTTTGCATGACCGCCACCGGTGCCGGCGCCAGCGCCTGGTCGAGGCGCGCCAGGTAGCCCGCCACGCGCGGACCGATCCAGGCATTCAGCCAGGTGGCCATGCCGCGCTCGTACTCCCGGTATTCCGGCAACACCGCCGAGGAACGTGCGACAAACATCCCCGCCGGCAGCCACGACTCGATGGTGCGTTCATCCGCGTCATCGAGCCAGGAAAACAGCAGGTTGATCGCCACGGCCTCGGGCCGGTGTTGCTCCAGCCGTGCCAGCACGGACGCACGGTCGGCAGCGGTCAATGCCGCTACCGGCCTGCCGTCGGCACCGGTGCGTGCATCGACTTCCCAGCACAGTTCCCGTGGTACCGGCGGTGTTTGCGGCGACGGCTGCAGGTTGTAGAGTTCGCGGCGCGCCTGGCGCCCGATGGTGAGCACGTCACTCAGCCCGCGATTGGTAATGTAGGCGGTGCGTACGCCCTTGCGCTCCAGTGCCGCGTTGGTGGCAACCGTAGAACCGTGGATCACCCGCAGCCCCCCGGTGGCAAGACCCAGTTCGGCAATACCCTGCAGGATCGCGCGCTCCGGCGCGTCCGGCGTGGAGAGTACCTTGTGGATACGTAAGCGATTGCCGTCGAACAGCACGAAGTCGGTGAAGGTCCCGCCGGTGTCGATGCCGAGCCAGCAGCTGGAGGTGGGGCTGTGCGGTGCGCTCATGGGAGGCGTATTGTAGCGGAAGCGTAACAAGGGTCACTTGTAATCGCGCCCCCGAAGAGAATAATAGGCGCCATGTCGAATACCCCCCTGGTACAGGTCTCCAGCCTGTACCGCTACTACAGCCAGGCCTGCGCCGTTTGCGATGTCAGCTTCGAGCTTGCCCGCGGTGACGTACTCGGCTTCCTCGGCCCGAACGGCGCCGGCAAGTCCACCACCATGCAGATGATCACCGGCAACCTTGCGCCCAGCGCCGGTGCCATCCGTATCCTGGGCATCGACCTGCTCGACGAACCCCGGCGCGCCAAGCTCGAAATCGGCTTTCTGCCGGAACAACCGCCGGTCTACCGCGACCTGACGGTCGACGAATACCTCGACTACTGTGCCCGGCTGCATCGCATCGAGCGCCGGCGGCGCGCGGCGGCCATCGACACGGCCCGGGAACGCTGCGGGCTCACCGGGGTCGGCCGCCGGCTGATCGGCAATCTGTCCAAGGGTTTCCAGCAGCGCGTCGGCATCGCCCAGGCCATCATTCATACCCCGGCCGTGGTCATCCTGGACGAACCGACCGTCGGTCTGGACCCGCTGCAGATCCGCGAGATCCGCGGCCTGATCCGCGAACTGGGGCGCGACCACGGCATCATCCTGTCCACCCACATCCTGCCCGAGGTACAGGCCACCTGTAACCGGGTGCAGATCATCCATCGCGGGCGGCTGGTGTTCTCCGACACCACGGCCGACCTCGACCGCCGCGCGCAGGGTCGTTCCCTGCTGGCGCGTTTCCTGACGGAGCCGGATGCCGGCGCGCTGCAGCAACTGCCGGGGGTGGAACGGGTGGAGCTGCTGGACGGCCGGCGCGCACGCCTGTTCTTTTCCGGGGCGGATCCCTCCGAGGCGCTGATCGAGCGGTCCGTCAGTGCCGGCTGGCGGCTGGTCGAACTGGGCGGCGAGCGCAGCACACTGGAACAGATCTTCATCGACCTCACGACCGGCGACACGACGCACCACGAGGCGGACGCGGCCGCATGATCTTCACCATCGCCGCACGCGAGTTGCGCAGCCTGTTCCTGTCCCCGCTGGCGTGGGCCATCCTCGCAGTGACCCAGTGCATCCTGGCCTTCCAGTTCCTGTCACACATCGAATACTTCCTGAACATCCAGCCCCAGCTTGCCGCCCTGGACGGGGCACCGGGCATCGCCGACCTCATCATCGCCCCGCTGTTTGCCGACGCCGCCACCGTGCTGTTGCTGATCACGCCGCTGGTCACCATGCGCGTGCTCAGCGAGGAACGGCGCAGCCGCACGCTCAGCCTGCTGTTCTCCTCCCCCGTGTCGATGACCGAGATCGTCATCGGCAAATACCTGGGCGTGGTCGGCTTCTTCGTGGTGCTGATCGCCATGCTGGCACTGATGCCACTGTCGCTGCTGGCCGGCAGTGCGCTCGACCTCGGCAAGCTGGCTGCCTGCCTGTTCGGCCTGCTGCTGGTGATGGCGGCCTTCAGCGCCATGGGTGTGTACCTGTCCTCGCTGACCCAGCAGCCGACGGTCGCCGCCGTCACCACCTACGGACTGCTGCTGATGCTGCTCATCCTGCACCGTGGCAGCGGTCTGTCCGGTCACGAATCCGGGGTACTCGGCTATCTGTCCATCCTGGAGCACTATGAACCGTTGCTGAAGGGACTGGTGAACAGTACGGACCTCGCCTATTACCTGCTGATCGTCATCCTGTGCCTGGTGTTCACCGTGCGCCAGCTCGACCGCATGCGGCTGCAGAACTGACCATGCAGGTCACGCAACGCTCACGCCTCCGGTTGCGCCTGCAGGGACTGCTGTTCACCGTCCTGTTTGCCGTCATCGTCGGCATGCTGGCCTGGCTCAGCACCCGCTACACCTGGCAGGCCGACTGGACCGCCGGGGCACGCAACACCGTGTCGGCCGACACCCGCAAGGTGCTGGGTACACTCTCCGAACCGGTCGCCATCACCGCCTATATCGGCAACGACGACCTGCTGCGCCAGCAGATCCGCGACCTGGTCGGCAGCTACCAGCGTTTCAAGCCGGATATCACGCTGGAATTCATCAACCCGGACACCGTGCCGGAGCAGATGCGCGAACTGGGTATCAGCAAGGGTGGTGCCATCGTGATCCGCTACCGCGGCGCCAGCGACCGCATCCAGGCACTGGGTGAACAGCAACTCACCAATGCCCTGCTGCGACTGTCCCGCCAGGAACAGCGCTGGGTGGTGTTCATTACCGGCCACGGCGAACGTCCACCGGCCGGCGACACCAATTTCGGTATGGGCGTATTCGGCTCGGAGCTGGAGCACAAGGGCCTGCACGTACAGACACTCAACCTGTCCGATGCGGCCATCCCCTCCAACACCAGCCTGCTGGTACTGGCCAGCCCGCAGGTAACCCTGTTACCCGGCGAACTCAAGGCCATCCAGGATTACGTCGGACGGGGGGGCAACCTGCTGTGGCTGGGCGAGCCCGATGCACCGCCCGGGCTGGAACCGCTGGCCGAACAGCTCGGCCTGTCCTGGCTGCCGGGTACCGTGGTGGACGCCAACAGCGCCTCGTTCGGCGTACAGAACCCGGGGTTCGTGGTGATCACCGGCTATCCCGACCACCCGGTCACCCGCGAGATGACCATGGTCACGGTGTTCCCGGAGGCCGCCGCCCTCGAGGTCCACGACCAGACCGCCTTCAGGACGGCGCCCCTGCTGACCACGCTGGCCCGTTCCTGGACCGAGACCAGCAAGCTGGAGGGGGAAATCCATTACGACCCGGACAGCGATGAACGCCCCGGGCCACTCGATATCGGCGTGGCCCTGACGCGCACCAGACCGGACGGCGACGAGCGGGACCAGCAGCGCGTGGTGGTGATCGGGGACGGGGATTTCCTGTCGAACACCTACCTCGGCAACGGCGGCAACCTCGACCTGGGGCTGAACGTGGCCCTGTGGCTGAGCCACGACGATGCCTTCATCGACATCCGCGTGCGCAGCGCGCCCGATACCACGCTGGTGCTGAACAACACTGCGCTCGCCGGTATCGGGCTCGGATTCCTGTTCGGTCTGCCGGGCCTGCTGTTGCTGGCGGGCATTGCCATCTGGTGGCGCCGGCGGCGGCGCTGATGTCGGCACGCACCCTGCTCAACCTGGCCCTGCTGGCCATGGCCGGCGTACTCGCCGCCGTCATCGCCCTGCGCCCCGGGCTCCGGCAGCCCGCCGCCCCGCAGACCATCACCGGCATCGACCCGCAAACCGTCACCCGCATCGAACTCACCCGCAGTTCGGGGAATTCCCTGCAATTCAGCCGGCACGACGGCCACTGGCAGATCGATACCACGCCGGTGCTGCCTGCCGATGACTTCCAGATGCAGACCGTGCTGGCCCTGCTCGACGTGAATGTCGTGCGCCAGTATCCGGTTGCCGGGCTGGACCTGGCACAACTGGGACTGGACCCGCCACAGACCACGGCCGGCTTTGACCAGACCCGTCTCGAGCTGGGGACGACCGATGCCATCGACGGACTGCGCTATGTGAAGGCGGGGAACACGGTGTACCTGGTGCCCGACCGGTTCGCGCACCTGCTCAATGCCGGTGTGAGCAACTTCGTGCGACGCCGGCTGTTGCCGGACGGGGCGACGGTCACCGGGCTTGAGCTGCCCGGCCTGACGCTGACCCTGACCGACGGCGTCCACTGGCAGCTGGAACCGGAGGATCCCGCGGCCGGCGCCGACGACATCCACGCGCTGCTGAACAACTGGCTGCATACCGGCGCACTGTATGTCACACACGGTACCGCGGCCGGTGCGACCGAAACGGTCCGGGTCCGGTTGCGCGGACAGGACATACCACTGGAATTTGCCATCGTGTCGCGCACCCCGGAGCTGGTCCTTGCCCGGCCGGACCAGGGCATGCAGTACCACTTTCCGGCCGAAACCGGCGCCGGCCTGCTGGCCCTGCCGAAGTCCGCGCCCGCAGCATCCGCATCAGAATGACACATCACGGGAAAGTGAACGGCCACGGAAATACACGGAATAAGCAGGAATATTCCTGCTGTTCCTGCGCGCGCTTTCGTGGCTGTTTACCAGTGCCCGGGTTGCAGCAATAGCCGTTCATTCCGACTCCTTTATCGGGGAATCCCGCCTATAATCACGCCAGCGACACACCACAGGACACGGCAAGCCAATGCCTGAACTGCCTGAAGTCGAGACCACCTGCCGCGGCATTGCACCGCACATCACGGGACAGCCGGTCACGCGCGTGATCGTGCGCAACCGGGACCTGCGCTGGCCGGTTACACAGCGGCTGGAACAGGCCGTCACCGGGCAGGTCATTCGCCGGGTCAGCCGGCGGGCCAAGTACCTCCTGCTGGGTACCGACACCGGCACACTGATCCTGCACCTCGGCATGTCCGGCAGCCTGCGCGTGGTCAACGCGGTGATGCCGGCGCAGAAGCACGATCATGTCGACCTGGTGTTCCGGCATTTCAAGACGCTGCGCTTCACCGACCCGCGCCGTTTCGGCAGCCTGCACTGGACCACGCGTGATCCGCTGAAACACCGGCTGCTGCGCGATCTCGGCGTCGAACCACTGAGCGATGACCTCAACGGCGATTACCTGTATACACGCTCCCGTGGCCGCAGCGTCGCCATCAAGCATTTCATCATGGACAGCCACATCGTGGTCGGTATCGGCAACATCTACGCCGCGGAGGCACTGTTCATGGCCGGCATCAACCCGAAGCGTGCGGCCGGACGCATCGGGCCGGAGAAATACGCCCTGCTCGCCGAGGTGATCCGGGAAGTTCTCACCGACTCCATCACGGCCGGTGGCACCACGCTGCGCGACTTCGTCAACGGCGACGGCAAACCGGGCTATTTCAGGCAGCACCTGAACGTCTATGCCAGGACCGGCCAGCCGTGCATCAGCTGCCGGGTGCCGATCCGGGAAATCCGCCAGGGCCAGCGTTCGACGTTCTACTGTCCGAAGTGCCAGAAATAATCACGGCCCTGCACGGGGTTTCCCGTGCGGCTGAGTTCAGCCGCAACACCTGATACACTGCCTATCATGCACGGAAGAAACGGAAAGGGCTTCATGCGACCGGCCATGTTTGCCGCGTTGTCGCTGCTGTTCAGCGCCAGGCTGCCGGCACTCGGGTTTCCGGTTGAGATCATCGAATCCGTCGACAACAGCCGGGTCGTGGCCTTCCTCAGTGAAGCGGATATCGAGCAGGCCATCAACTGGGTGCCGTTTTCGGGCGGGCCGCCGCTGGCGATCGCCGACGCCCTCAAGGCTGTCAGGCAACAGATTGCCGCGGACCCGGAACTGTCCGGCGCAGAACTGACCGAGATCAGCCTCCGGCAGATCCCGCACCACGAACAACACTGGCATTACCTGGTCAAGCTGCAAACCCGGAGCGGTGACAGGGTGATTGCACACTATTTCATTGTGCTGCTGGACGGCAAGGTGATCCGGGGGCTGCGCGAACCACAGGCGGTGAAGTGATGAACCGGCCTGCCGCCCGCCGGTACCGGTCATGACACGTCCGCCACCCGAACCGGGCATCCGGCGCGACGACCGCATCTCGGAGGCAGGGCTGCAGCGTCTCGAGCAACTGCTGGCACGCGGCGGGCAGGTCAGTGACGAGGTGCTGGCACAATGGGTCCGCCGCTACGGAGCGGCGGCGGCCGCCATCATCGAACGCCACGGCCGCAAGGCCGGCAGGGAATTCCCTCCCGTACCGTAACTCCTGTTCCCACGCGCGGTCATTACCTCGCCAGGGCCACTCCCGCCGATCGGTATCTCTGGCTATACTCGTCGTGGCCATTGCTGCGATGCCGGTTGATGGCGGTTTCCCGGGCGGACTACAACACAACAACAGGATACAGCGATGATTGACACCGCCGAGCAGAAGTCCCGTGAACGCCGCGCCTGGGCCTCGGTCGCGGCAGGCTGGCACCGGCGCGACGAGTTGCTTACCCATGGCGCTGCACCGGTCACCACCAGACTGATCGAGCTGGCGCGGATTGAAGCCGGGCACCAGGTACTGGATATCGCGTCCGGCGTGGGTGAGCCGTCGCTGTCGATCGCCAGGCACGTCGGCCATGGCGGCCGTGTCGTCGGCACCGACCTCACCGACGAGATGCTGTACTATGCGCGCCGCAAGGCCGCGCAGCACGGCGTGGATCACGTCGAGTACCATTGCGTGGACGGCGAGACGCTCGACTTTCCACCAGCCAGTTTTGATGCCGTTACCTGCCGCTGGGGCCTGATGTTCATGCCCGACCCGAGCGCCTGCCTGCGGCTGGCACATGGCGTGATGAAAGACGGCGCACGGCTGGCCGTCGCGTGCTGGGATGTCCCCGACAGGAACCCCTTCGTCAGCCTGATGATCCGGGTGCTGGCGCGGCACATGGACGTCCCCCGACCACCCCCGGGGACACCGGGTATCTTTGCACTGGCCGATCCGCAGCGCCTGCACGCGGTCATCGAGGCCGCGGGCTTTCATCACGTGGAACTGGTCTCGCTTGAGCTCGACGTGATCGAGGTCGCCGACGGGCGCGCCTACTGGGAGGCCATGTCCGACCTCGCCGCGCCGGTCATGACGCTGGTCAATCAACTCGACGCGGAGACGCGCGAACGCTATATCGAAGATGTCATCGCGAGCGCCGACGCCCTGAAGCAGGGCGACACCCTGAAGATGCGTGGCACCACCTGGATCGCGTCGGCGGTACGGTAATCCCGGTGGCGAACCGGATATTCCGGCAGGTGAATAATTCGCCACGGAAGAACACGGAAAGAAAAATGGTTTCGTAACACTGCTGTCGCGTCTAAATCCGTTGAACGATCAGTAAATCTTTCACCATGCACAACCTTGCAGGTGATTAAC
>CAZMAK010000045.1:0-16428 GCA_964564245.1 uncultured Ectothiorhodospiraceae bacterium
TTGCTTCGCTTCGCTCGCAATGACGGGGATTGGTGAATGAATCAGAGGTTCCTTAAACATGGCCTCGCGGCTCGCTCCTGCCGTTCCTGAGCGCCTGGAACGGGTCGGATGTTGCCTGCCCGGCTTCAGCCGATAAAGTTCCGCATCCGGTACGTCCCTGGCCTTTAAGCAATAACTCTGCATGACCATTCAGGGTCGACTCCGGTACTTTGCGGAAACCTGATATCAGCGCCTGGTGCAGGACCGTGATCGGCCAGCCGGTGTGCCCGGATCAGTAATGGCACAGGATTGTGCGAAGCCTCCTTGCGGCAGAAACAGAAAAATCGCAGCCGCGCATAACGTGCCCCAACTGTTGGGGTCGCTCATTATGCAGCCTCACGTGGTCGATAACTTCGCCCTTCTATCCATGATAGTCCGCATTCCGGCCGGAATCGGACGTAGCCCATAAACGGAAAACCCCGCGCAAGCAGGGTTCCGGTACTTCCCGGATCGACCGCGTCCGGCAGTTCACTGTTCAGGCAATAGCGGCTGCCCTCGTACAGAAGACCGCCGCGAAGTGCCTGAATATCGCCCTTGCGTCTACCTGGCCGGATCGCCCCAATCGCCACGACCAGGCCAGAACTCTTCACGTTCGCGCCAGGGCCCATACCCCGGACCCCCGTACCATGGAGCGGCCCTGCGATAACCCGGGCCCCAGTAGCCTCGACCACGGCCGTACCCGTAGCCCGGTCCTCTGCGGCCAAACCTTCCATAGGCCGGTGGCTGATCAGGCAGGGAGAGCCCCATTGATTCGGCGCGTTCCTTCATCGCTTCATGGTGCCGGGCACGGTAGGCCTCTCGCTCGCCTGGCGGCAGGCTCCTCATCGTCGACCAATGTTCCGCCCATTCCTCCGGAGTCATGAGTTGACTGCCGTAATTGTTTTGGGCAAAGGAAACGCCGGATGAGAGCAATGCCAGGACAGCAGCACCCAGAACCATCGTGATCTTCATTATCTTTACCATCGCCGATACCCCGCTGCGTATTGTTGAACCCGGTAACCGGATTTTACCTTGACGGCGCTTGCAACCGAACCATTTGACGGAAGATCCAGCAGGCAGCTCCAACAGCCAATCCTGAGGCAAAGCTGTCGCATGACCACCTTTGTCCGGTTCCAGCCGGTAAGCCATTACCAGTATAAGCGACGGTTAAGGCCCCGAGAAGGCCTGGACCCGGCCGTCCACGGGTCGGGCTGACGGGACGTCCGCGCGCCTCAACGACGCTGAACCCTGATATAAATCCTGAAACACACCTCAGTGTACCGACCGCCCCCGGCCGGCGAGCGGCCTGCACGCGGCGCAAACAGGCTGGCTGCGTGTCATGGGGTCAGGGTACCTGAAACATTCCGTATTCAGTACATCCGGTACGGCAGAAACTTTCCGCTCATCACGATATGCACACGGTCGCCTTTGGGATCGGGTTCCCGCGTGATGTCCATGGAAAAGTCGATCGCGCTCATGATGCCGTCACCGAATTCCTCGTGGATCAGTTCCTTGATGGTGGTGCCGTACACGTTCACCAGTTCATAGAAACGATAGATGAGCGGATCGGTGGGCACCGCCGTGGGCAGCGATCCCTTGCAGGGCGCCACCTGCAGCATCTCGATTGCCGTGGCGTGCAGCTCCAGCATGTCGCCTGCCCTGCCGGCCTGCTCGGGAGTCATGGCCATCTGTCCCAGCAGGGCGGCCGTGGTCCATTCCTTGCTCTGTCCGGTGGCCGTGGCCAGTTGCGCCCAGGTGAGCTGCTTGCGGCGCTTGCTTTCGAGAACAAGTCGTGTGACATCATTGCGGGTCATGGCAACCTCCTTAACAGTGAATTGAACAGGTTCGTCATGGCGGTCACGCCACAGCCTGCTGACGGTACAGCACCACAATGAGGGCCATGGCCAGCAGAAAGGAAACAACCTGCCAGAACATAACCGGATTGCGTTCCATCAGTGGCGGCCGCGTCCTGCGCAGGAATTCCCGGTTCGGGTGGCGCAGGTCATACACGAATCCGGACAATTCCTCGTAACGCTGCGCAGGGTCGGGATGCACGGCCTTGCGGATGGCCTCGTCCACCCAGGCGGGTATCGGATGGTTTTCGTCCCGCGCGGGTACATATCCGAGCTTCCGTTGCGCGGCCCTGGTGCGGGACCGGGATACCCGGGTACCGTACGGCAACCGGCCGGTGAGCAACTGGTAGGCAATCACGCCAAGCGAAAACAGGTCCGAACGGGGTGTACCGTTGTCACCGAGAAAATACTCGGGTGCCGTATACTGTTCCGTGCCGAGGATGGGTGACGGAGTGCCGGTTGCATTCATCTCGAGCAGTCCGGCGACGCGGGTGGAACCGAAATCGATGATCTTCACCGTGCCGGTGCCGTCGATCATGATGTTATCCGGCCGCAGGTCCTGGTGCAGCATTTCCAGCCGGTGGAAGGCCTGCAGCCCCCTGGCGACCTGTGCGATGATGCCGCGCACGGTTTCCAGCTCCGGTTGCGGATTGTCCCGCATCCACTGGGTCAGTGTCTGACCCTCGATAAACTCCAGCACGATGTACTGGCAGCTGCGCCTGCGGGTCAGCGCGCAGGGCTTCAGCACGTGTGCGTTGTTGATGCGCCGCGCGATCCATTCCTCCATGAGGAAACGCTCCATGCCGTCCGGGTCCGCGCGCAGCTCGGTGGAAGGCGTCTTGATGACGACCTTTGCTCCGCTGGCACCATCCACCGCCAGCCAGGCATGGCTGCGGCTGCTGGCATGGATCTGCCGGATAATCCGGTAGCCATCGATTTCCATCCGTGCATCCAGGACCGGCGGAAACGGCAGCTCGGTCAATTGCTGGCAGATCTCGCCGGCGCCCTGCACGGGCAATGCCTCGACTCGCAGGATCTGGATCGTCAGGTTGTCCGCACTGCCTTGTGCGTAGGCCTCGTCGACGACGCACCTCGCGGCCGCATCGAGGTCATGCGCGTGTGCGCTGACTGCATTGATGATGAACCGGGATGCGACATGCTCGTAGACACCGTCGGTGGCCAGCACGAAGATATCGCCCGGCTCGACCGGCAGCGTCCGGTAGTCGATTTCAAGCTGCTGATTGATCCCCAGTGCGCGCCCCAGGTAGCTCTTCTCGCGTGACACCCGGTAGCGATGATCCTCGGTCAGTTGCTCCAGCGCGTTGTCGCGCAGGCGGTAGATGCGCGTGTCACCCACATGGAACAGGTGTGCCGTAGCGGACTTGATAACCAGCGCACTGAAGGTGCAGACGTAGCCCCGGTCCATGTCATAACGGTACTGTCCCTGCCGGGTCTGCGCGTACAGCCAGGAATTGGTCGCATACAGCACCCGTTGCGCGGACTGCATGACCGACCAGGCCTCGGAGGTGCAGAAATAATCCGCCAGGAATCCGGTCACTGCGGTCCGGCTCGCCACGTCACTGACCGCGCTGCTGCTGATACCGTCGGCCAGGGCAGCGGCGATTCCCTTGGTACCCAGCTGCGGTTCCTGCGGTATGAAGACACCGTGGAAATCCTGGTTGGTCGCCTTGCGGCCCTTGTCGGAAAACTGGCCTACCGCGATTTTCAGGGTGCTGGACATGGTCATCGTAAGGGCACCGGTTGCGCCGGGAACCGGTGCCCTCCGGTCATCCCCCGGTCAGGCGGCATTGCGCTCCGGCGCGGTTCTGACCTCCATGAGGTTGCGTTTCGGCGCGGTTCTGATGTGCGTGCTGTACAGGGTCAGGCCGGTGAAGGCGAGACCGCCCACCAGGTTGCCCAGTGCGGTGGGGATCTCGTTCCAGATGAAATAGTCCGCGATCGAGAAATTGCCGCCCATGATCATTGCGGACGGGAACAGGAACATGTTGACCACCGAGTGTTCGAACGTCATGGCGAAGAACAGCATGATCGGCATCCACATGGCGATGACCTTGCCGCTTACCGAGGTGGAGATCATGGCGCCCACCACGCCCATGGACACCATCCAGTTACACAACATGCCGCGCATGAAGATGGTGCACCAACCGGCCAGGCCGTACTTGGCATAACCCAGGGTACGTGCCACCCCGATGCCCGCGATCTTGGTCCCGACCGGACCCGGGTCGGTGGAGAATCCGTAGGTGAAGATGAATGCCATCATGACGGCCACCGTCAAGGCACCCGCGAAATTGCCCAGGAACACCAGGCCCCAGTTGCGCAGGACACCGCCCAGTGTCACACCGGGCCGCCTGTCCAGCAGTGCCAGCGGCGTAAGCATGAACACCCCGGTCAACAGGTCAAAGCCCATCAGGTACAACATGCAGAATCCGACCGGGAACAGGATTGCCCCGACCAGCGGTGACCCGGTCTGAACGGCGATGCTGATGGCGAATACCGCCGCCAGGGCAAGGATGGCCCCGGCCATGTAGGCGCGGATCAGCGTATCCCGGGTGGACATGTAGATCTTGGATTCGCCCGAATCCACCATTTTTGTTACGAATTCCGAAGGCAGCAAATAGGCCATGACGTTTCCCTCTTGTCGACGTAAAAAAGCCAAAAAAAAAACGCCCATCCCCGCACACCGGAAAAGAGGGGCACGGAAATGGACGCCTTTATCCATTCATCGGGGCGGCGAATGCCTCGCCGCGCTCACACCAGGCCACCGTTAGCCTGACGTCAGTCATCAAGCAGGAACCGTGCCAGCGTGGAAATCCACGCGCCAGGTGTGAAATCCGGGCTTAACCCGGAGAACCGCCGGACACGCCTGCCCCGGGACGGGGCATTCCAGCCCGCGCGTGATCCGGGTTGGTGCAGACTTACGAAAACGTGGTGAGTGCCAGGGCCGCCTCGGCGACCTCCACGAGACGACGGTTCTGTTCCATGGATGCCGTGCGCAGTTTCCTGTAGGCGGCGTCTTCGGTGAGGTTGAAATGTGCCATCAGGATCCCTTTTGCACGTTCAATGGTCTTCCGTTCCTGCAGCACACGGCGCGCCGAAGCCAGTTCGTGCTCCATGCTGGCAAGGCGCTGGGACTGCGCCTGGAGTACGTCGATGATCGACTGTCCACGATGGATGCCCCCGTCGTCCGGTGGCATGAAACCCAGCGCCTGTTCCACCGGGACCTTCGGGTCAAAGAAGCGGTCGATGAGCCCTGCCCTGGGAGGCGGGTTTGCACGTAACAGCTTGAGCAACCCCTCGGAGTCCTGCAGGTCGCGTTCGGCCTCGGCGATCAGCGTCGCACACCGTGCCTGCAGCCTGTCGACCAGTTCGCATTGCAACGACCAGGCCCCGGCCAGGCGTTCACTGCAGCAGTCGAACCACGTATCGCTCTGGTCGGGGTCCAGTGCCGCGCCCGGCCTGGCGCTGCACAGCACACGCCGCAGCCGCTCCAGTCGTGCGACACAGGGAGCGGTCTGCAGCTCCCGCCACCGTGTCGCCACCGGCTCCCCGGCAAGTTCACCAAACACCTGAAAATTGCGGTCCTGGGCATCGATCAGGTGCAATATCCTTTGCTGATGCGCCCCGTCACAATGCCCGGAAGCAAAGGACAGGGCACCCACGGCGCGTTCCTGGCCCGCCAGTTCCTTGCCCTGGACGAGATTGAACAGCGCCACCAGCAGTACCGAGATACCCGGATCGATCGCGGCGTCCGCCACCTCGAAAATCAGCGACACCAGTCCCGCGATCAGGCGACTGAAAGCGGCCAGTGCCTCCCCGGCCGAGAGCCGTTGCTCCGCAACCCGCTGCCTGAGCTCGGGTAACGCATCCAGCCCCAGCAGAACCCAGGCGACCAGGGACAACAGTTTCGCGTTGGCAAAGGCGGACTGTTCGAGCTGCGCCTCGAATATGGGCCGCAGCCGGTCCTCGACAGCCGCGGACTCCTTCACCATGTCGAGGCGTGCCGCAGCAAACCTGGTGCCAGACGAGGCAAGGAAGATGCTCGTGGCGCCACGTTCGCTCTGCAGCGTGTGAATCAGGTGTCCGATGACGCCGGCGAGCCGCGCATTCGAGGCCAGGCAATGCAAGGCCTGGATCTCGTGCTGTTTCGCCAGCAGGACGATATCGGGGACAGACAGCATCATGGTGATTCGGGCCCGGCAGTGATCAGTCTCTGGTAAACAGAGGCAATATCTGCGCCAGATCATCCTGCCCACTCCTGAAGGGGCAGCGCAATTCATTGCGCACTGACAGGAAGCCCGGCGCCACGATGTTTGCCAGGCGATGGTCTTTGTGGATGCCGCCCGCTGACAGGACCAGGACGACCTCAGCCCCCGCGTGTTCAATATCATTTAACCGGTTAACGAGAATCCGCGCCGCTAATGGGGCGGCTTCCGACGCTTCCCTGCCACGTTTGTGCGGATACCGGGCCGGTAAAGTCACCCTCCCGCCGGCCGATCTGTCTGCAACTTTTGTGGAGATTGGCACTCTATAAGCATGAGTGCTAACATAACCGGCACGCACGGGAGCGGGAGAAAGGACCCATGACTCAGGATCTTGTTATTAAAAATCAATCGCTTATGATTCCAATGCCCACCGGCAGCCTGGAGCAGTATATCCATGCCGCGATGAGCATCCCGGTACTGACGGCCGAGGAGGAATACTCGCTGGCCACCCGTCTGCGCGAGGATAACGATCTCGAGGCCGCCCGCCGGCTGGTGATGTCCCACCTGCGCTTCGTGGTCCGCATTGCCCGCGGCTACAGCGGTTACGGGCTGCCGCTCGGTGACCTGGTCCAGGAAGGCAACATTGGCCTGATGAAGGCGGTGAAGCGGTTTGACCCGACCCAGGGCGTGCGCCTGGTGTCGTTCGCGGTGCACTGGATCCGCGCCGAGATGCATGAATTCATCCTGCGCAACTGGCGCATCGTCAAGGTCGCCACCACCAAGGCCCAGCGCAAGCTGTTTTTCAACCTGCGCAGCAAGAAGCAGCGCCTGGGCTGGATGAACCAGGAGGAAGTCAACGCCGTGGCCGAGGACCTCGGTGTCAAGCCGGAGACCGTGGTGGAAATGGAGTCACGGCTGAGCGGTCACGACATCGGCTTCGACCCCATCGGCACCGATGATGAGGACGACCATCACTTCGCCCCGGCCGCATACCTGACGGACCAGTCCGCCGACCCGGCCACGATGCTGGAACGCGATGACTGGAGCGAGACGCACAACCAGCACCTGACCGAGGCGCTGGTCGGGCTGGACGAACGCAGCCGCATCATCCTGGAACAGCGCTGGCTGAGTGATAAAAAGGCCACCCTGCACGAGCTGGCCGACCGCTTCGGGGTATCCGCCGAACGCATCCGTCAGCTGGAGGCCAATGCAATTGCCCGGCTCAGGAAGACCATGGTGGCCTAGCGTCGGCGGGACAGACACCATACCGGAACGAAACGGCCCCTGCGGGCCGTTTCTGTTTCGGCGCGGCCGGTCGGCAGTTACCTCGATTTCACCTCGAGCAGTTCCACCTCGAAGATCAACGTGGAATCCGGCGGGATTCTGTCCCCCACCGCCCTCGGACCGTAGGCCAGGTCGGACGGGATGAACAGCTGCCACTTCGCACCTTCCTTCATCAGTTGCAACGCCTCGGTCCAGCCCGGGATCACCCGGTCCACGCCGAAGGTCGCCGGCTTGCCGCGGTCACGGGAGCTGTCGAACTTCGTGCCGTCGATCAGCGTCCCGGTGTAATGCGCCACCACGAGATCGTGCGGCCCCGGGCGTTTGCCGGTCCCCTCTTTCAGCACCCGGTACTGCAGACCGCTGGCAAGTTCGATCACGCCCGATTCAGTCCTGTTCCTGCGCAGGAAATCCTGCCCCTTCGCCAGGTTTGCCTGTGCCGCGGAACCGGCCGATGCCCTGTCCCTGGCTTGCTCCTTCTTGAGGGCGCTGAACATCTCCTCGCGAGTCAACGCCGTCTTCCTGCCCTCCAGCAAGTCACGCACGCCCTGTAACACCAGGTCATTGTCCAGCTCGGCGCCCCCCTGCTTCATGTGTATCACCGCCATCATGCCCAGCGCGTAGCTGAGCCGCTGCTGATCGGTGTTCAACTCCACTGCCCGCACGGACAGCGCATAGCCGGACATGGCCACAATCAGTAGCCAGGGTAATGTTCTTTTCACAGGCGCCTCGATTTTGTGATTGGTGAACCGGAAATCCGCCGTCCATCATAACCGGTCCTGCCACGGCTAACTACCGGGTCCCGGAGCAAAAACCCGGGGAACGGCACTGGTGCCAGCGCCGCCGGGCGCGGCATAATCGCTTCATGTCCGGCGGCGTTCACAGGATCCCGGTTGCCATCAGCAGTTGCCTGCTCGGCGAGCGTGTGCGGTTCGATGGCGGTCACAAACTCGATCCGGACATCAACACGCATCTGGCGGCGTTGCTGGAGTTTCGACCCTGTTGCCCGGAAGTGGCGATCGGCCTGGGTATCCCGCGCCCGCCCATCCGGCTGGTCAGAACGGACGGCAGGCTGCGCGCGCTGGGGGTCAGTGACCCCGCGCTGGATGTGACGGGCCGGCTGGCCGCGTACGGCGACCGGGTCGCGTGCGAACTGGACGATGTGTGTGGCTATATCTTCAAGGCGCGCTCGCCCAGTTGTGGCATGGCTGGCGTCAGGACCTGGGACCGGCAGGGGCGGCCCGGTCGCTCCGATGGTGTCGGTGTGTACGCGGACGCGATCATGCGCGCACACCCCGGCCTGCCGGTCGAGGAAGAGGACCGGCTGCACGACCCGGCGCTGCGTGAGAACTTCATCGAGCGGGTATTCACGCGCCACCACTGGCAGCAATTGCGCGCACAGGGCATCACTCCCGCACGCCTGGTACAGTTTCATACCCGCCACAAGCTGAGCGTGATGACGCACAACCAGGCCGCCTACCGGCGGCTCGGGCAACTCGTCGCCGGTGCCGGACGCAAGGGATTTCACGCACTTTGCGATCGCTACGAGCAGGAACTGATGCAGGCCATGCAACGGCTGGCGACGCGCAAATCACACACCAACACCCTGCAACATCTGCAAGGTTATTTCAGCAGGCAACTGTCCGCGGACGACCGTGCCGAAATGAGCGGACTGATCGACGACTACCGGCGTGGACTGGTGCCGCTGGCGGCACCCCTGACCCTGATCCGGCACCACTTCCGCCATCACCCGAACGACTGGGCATTGCAACAGACCTACCTGGAACCGTACCCGCGCGAGTTACTGAATCCCTGATGTAGGATAGAGCGGATGTATATCTGAAAAGTCTAATAGCCACGGAAACACACGGAAGCAAAAATATAGTGATTTATTTGTATTCCGTGTATTTCCGTGGCTTTCTCCTGAAACAGTACACTCAAAACTCCTGTGTAAATGACAGCCTGATCAGTCAGCAGCTCCGGTTACGGGTATTCCGGGTACTTCGGCAGCACATCGTCCGCGCAGGACCAGGCAGCACGCGAGTCCCAGAAGATGCGTGCCTGCGGTGCGACCGGCGATTCGCAATCCAGCGAGCCCGCCGGGATCAGCACACCATCCAGTTCCGGGATCACGCGCGGCATCGGGCTGCCGCACTGCGGACAGAAGCAGTTCCGGAACCGTTTTGCCTCCGGCACCCTGTAGCTGGCCAGCAATTCGCCGCCCGCGATCCAGTGCAGGCCCTGTGCCGGCGTGATCAGCAGGTTGCTGGCGTGACCGGTACCGGTCGCCTTGCGGCAACGCGAGCAGTGGCAGTGATAAAAGCGCTGCACTTCACCCCGGATTTCATAGCGCAGCGTGCCGCACAGACAGCTGCCGCTGAGTTCGACTTGTGACATTGGAGAGTTCCTTCATGATGAAATTGAGAACAGGTCGGTGACCGCATGCAGAAATCCCGGAACCCGGCGGCGGCTACAGCCATTTTTTCTTCCGGAAATACCGCAGCAGGACCACCGGGATCGCCACCAGGCATAGCCACAGCACGGGGTAGGACCATTTCCACTTCAGTTCCGGCATGTACACGAAATTCATGCCGTAGATGCCCGTAATGAAGGTCAGCGGGATGAATATCGAGGCAAACACCGTCAGCACCTTCATGACCTCGTTCATCCGGTTACTGATGGTGGAATTGTAGATTTCCAGCAGGCTGCTGATCATTTCCCGGTAGGTATCGAAGGCATCGGTCACCCGCAGTACGTGGTCATGGACATCGCGGTAATAGATCAGGGTATCCGCGCTGATCAGTTCTGAATCAGAACGCAGGATCCCGTTGAGCAACTCGCGTAACGGTGCAGACGAACGCCGGATGAAGATCAGCTCGTGACGGATACGCTGGATGTTCGACAGCGTATCGGCATCCGGCTCGTCGAGCAGGTCATCCTCGACCTGCTCGATGACCGTATCCATGTAGTCCTGCAGCGCGAGGTACTGGTCGACCACCGCGTCGAGAATGGTGTAGGCGAGGTAGTCCGAGCCAAGGTTCCGGTACTGCGCCCTGGGCTTGCGCAGCCGGGTACGGATGGAATCGAAAATGGCATCCTGCTTTTCCTTGAAGGTGAAGACGTAGTCGGTCAGGATCAGCACGCTGACCTGTTCGTAATTCACCGCACCGCCGTCCTCGGCCGGGTACATGACCTTGAACACCAGGAACAGGTAGTCGTCGTACTGCTCGTATTTCGGGCGCTGCCCGGTGTTCAGGATGTCCTCGAGCACCAGCGGGTGTATCTCGAATTCCTCGCCGATCGCCTCGATGATGTCGATATTGATCAGACCTTCGACATTGACCCAGGTGACCGAGTCGGTATCCCGGTATTGCGCGATCTCGCCGATCGTGGTGGCGACGTGTTCACTGCAGCCCTCAGGGGTGTAGTCGAGAATCGTGATCCGGGTTTCCGTCGCCAGCACCTCCCCGACATGCACCAGCGTACCGGGCGGCAAGCCGGATTTACGCGACGCACTACTGGCCGATTCAACCATGCATTTCCTCCGGCGGCTTCCGTTTTGAGCTGGTGGATCCTGCCGTGGCAGCAGGCCACAACCGGCTCCGGCATACGCTACTATATTTTCCACCGCCGTTGCTGGCAATTTCCACGGTGCCCGGAGGCAGGTTGCGCCTGCGCGGGCGCGGCCCTGCCGGAGCGACAGGGCTGACCGGAAGTTGCGGAGTCTACGCCAGCAGGGGCAGGTAATGATCGACCAGCAGGATCGCGAAGATCGCCATCAGGTACCAGATGGAATAACCGAAGGTTTTCATGGCCACGTCCCTGCCCTGCATGAGCTGTATGGCGTAGCGGAGAAACCCGGCCCCCAGCAGCAACGCTCCGATCAGGTAAAAGGGACCGCTCATGTGGGTCGCGTACGGCAGCACGCTGACTACCAGCAGCAGGATGGTATAGAGCAGGATCTGCAGGCGCGTGAACGGAATGCCGTGTGTGACCGGCAGCATCGGGATGTCGACCCTGGCATATTCATCGCGGCGGTGAATCGCCAGCGCCCAGAAATGCGGCGGGGTCCACACGAAGACGATCAGGAACAGCAGCAGTGCATGCGGGTGTATGGAACCGGTCAACGCGGCCCAGCCGAGGATCGGTGGCGCTGCGCCGGCCGCACCCCCGATCACGATATTCTGCGGCGTGGCGCGCTTCAGGTACATGGTGTAGACAACCGCGTAGCCCACCAGCGAGACGAAGGTCAGCAGCGCGGTCAGGGGATTGATGAACTCCACCAGTATAATCATGGACAGCGTGCCCAGTACCCCGGCGAACAGCAATGCCTGGGTTCCGGTCACCTGCCCCTGTGGCAACGGTCGCCGGTGGGTTCGCGCCATCTTGGCGTCCTCGCGCGCATCCAGCACGTGGTTGATCGCCGCCGCCGCCGCGGCCGCCATGCCGATGCCGATATTGCCCCACAGCAGCACATCCCATGGCACCAGGCCCGGCGGCGAGGTCGCCAGGAACATGCCGACCATCGAGGTAAACACGATCAGCGCGACGACCTTCAGCTTGCACAGGCCGAGGAAATGGTTAATGGTCCGGAACATACCGAGCAATCACCCGATCCGCGAAGCCTTGAGTAGCCGGGCCAGGTCCTTCAGCATCCCGGTGGGATCGGCATCGGGTGTGTAGTACATCATCAGGTTGCCCAGCGGGTCGACGTAGTAGACCCGCTCCGCCTGGTTCATGTCGACATCGCCAATCCTGAAGAACGGGGCGATTTCCTGCGCCTGTGCGGCATTGACCGGCACCACGGTCAGGTCAGGATAATCAGCGGCGCGCAGTTGCTGTACCGGTGCGGGAATCGCGTCCCCGAGCAGCAGATACAGGGTCTGCACGCGCTTCATGTTCTCGTTCTGAGCAATGCGGAGCTGGCGCAACCGGTAGAGATTGCTATTGCACGCCGCGTCGCAGTTTCCGTCGCCGATATACAGCAGTGTCCAGCGCCCCTGCAGGAAGCGGTTGAGCGGCACGTCCCCGGCCATCAGGTCGGACGGCAGGGTCAGTGGCCGCGCCGGTTGCACCAGCGTGCCGTGGTTGGTGGTGTGTTGCGGCCGCCAGCCGCCACTGTGGTGCATGACCCAGGCCACGAACACCGGCGCCAGGAACAGCAGCGCCAGTAACACCAGCGACTGCCGTGAGTTGAGAAAGCCGCGCTGCCTGCCGGAGCGCGGCGCCTGCCGGACAAACCTGTTCATTACTGCTCCGTCCTGTTCGTGTCGATTCGGTGCGTGTTGACACTGAAATAGATGATCATCAGCACCAGCGCCAGGGTAAACCACTGCATGGCGTAGGCCCGGTGCTTGTCGGGGGTCACACCATACACCGGCTTCCAGTCGCGTACAAAACCATTCGGTTCATCCGGGTCCAGCAACAGGATCACCGGCATCAGCGGCCTGCCGAGCAACCGTTCCAGCTGTGCCGGCTGCAGCTGCTCGATCACCCGTGGCCAGCCCTGACCGGCCTCTTCCACATCCGCGAGACGGAAGGTCTTCTCCGGCGGCAGATCAATAGTGGCCGTCAGCGTCTGTACGGCCGCCGGTCCGTCCACCGCCGGCAGGACGGAACGGTCCGGCACGGCCGGTACCCAGCCGCGGTTGACCAGCAGCATCCGTCCGTCCGCCAGCTGCAGCGGCGTGAGCACCTCGTAGCCGGGGTGACCGTCGTGCATGCGGTTATCCAGCAGCAGCTGTCGATCGATCCGGTAGCGCCCGCTGACAATCACCTTGCGATAGCGGGCACCGGGAAAGTCCGTGCCCAGGCTGTCCAGCGCCACGGCAGGCAGTTGTGCCCTGGTGGCATTGGCATCGATCAGACCCTGTTTCCAGACGGCCCGTTCCAGTTGCCAGTTGCCCAGCCACAGCAGCGCCGGGAAAATCACCAGCGTCGCCAGTGTCGGCCACAATCCGGGACGGAACTCAAGGCGGCCGACTTTCATGCGCTGAACCATACGGGGGAGTGACCCCGCGGCCCTGCAGAATGTCCGCTGCACGGATATTCCGGTCGGCGGGCGGAATTACGTGGTCGGCCCCTCCGGTCCCCGTCTGTTATACTGATGCCGGCAATCCGCCCGGACCGGTACACCCGCATGCTCGGTAAAATCCTGATCATCCTGATTCTGCTCGTCATCGTTGGCAGCCTGTTCAGCGGGCTGTTCTACCTGGTCAAGGACAAGGGCACCTCGGAGCGCACCGTGCGCGCACTGACCGTGCGTATCAGCCTGTCACTGCTGCTGTTCGTCCTGCTGATGATCGGTTACGCCACCGGGATCCTGCAACCACACGGTTTTGGCGGTTAGGTTCACCGGGGACAGACCACGTTTTTTTGCCAGGTGTACCGGTAACGAACGTGGTCTGTCCCCTGACAAAAAGAAAGGGCGCTGCATGCAGCGCCCTTTTTACGTGCTGTACCGGTCCGTACTAGACCAGCCAGTAGACGAACACGAACAGGCCCAGCCAGACCACGTCCACGAAGTGCCAGTACCAGGCCACGGCCTCGAAAGCGAAGTGGTGATCAGCGTTGAAGTGTCCCTTGAGGCTGCGCAGCAGGATCACGGTCAGCATGGTGGCGCCCAGCGTCACGTGCAGGCCGTGGAATCCGGTCAGCATGAAAAAGGTGGTGCCGTAGATACCGCTCTTCAGTGTCAGGTTCATCTCGGTGTAGGCATGGTGATACTCGTAGGCCTGCAAGCCAAGGAACAGGAAGCCCAGCGCGACGGTCGCCATCAGGCCCAGAATAAGCTGGGTGCGGTCGGCCTTCTTCAGTCCCCAGTGCGCCCAGGTCACGGTGACACCGGAGGTGAGCAGGATCAGGGTATTGATCGCCGGAATGCCCCAGGCCTCCATCGGATGAAACGATCCGCCCACGGCGCCCGGGCCATTGGTCGGCCAGGCAGACTCGAAGCCATGCCAGAGAATTTCCGGCGTCATGACGTTGTTGCTGGCGCCACCGAGCCACGGCACCGAGAACTCGCGGGCATAGAACAGGGTCCCGAAGAACGCGGCAAAGAACATGACTTCGGAGAAGATGAACCAGCCCATGCTCCAGCGGAACGACATGTCAACCTGCGAGTTGAACAGGCCTCCCTCGCTTTCACGGATCACGGTACCGAACCAGCCGAACAGCATGAATATGATCACTGCCGCACCGGCCACCGGGATCAGCCAGCTGCCACCGTGCAGGAAATTGGCAAACCCGAACAGCAGCGTGAACATGCCGATCGACCCGACAATGGGCCAATGGCTGGGTTCCGGCAGGTAATAACCCCCTTTGGATGCTGACATTGGTAATTCTCCCTCTCTAAAGTTTGTTAACTCTTCAATGGTAACTCTTCAATGGGATCAGGCACGCTTGACCCGGCCACCATGATTCAGACACCGCTCAAATTCTTAAACGACGGGATCAATCGGCGCCGACTGCGCCGGAACCCCGACACTGGCCTGTCCCGGCAGACCCGCTACAGGATGGCATCGAGCTTGCCCGATTCCGCGGCATCCTTGCTTGCCGGTGCACTGCCCTGCGCCAGGAAGAAGGTATAGGACAATGTCACCGTCCTGGCATCTTCCGGCAATGCCGGGTCCACCACGAAGCGGATCGGCATATCCTTGCCTTCCTTCGCCTGCAGTGTCTGCCGGGTGAAGCAGAAGCACTCCGTCTTGTTGAAGTACCTGGCTGCAAGTCCCGGCGCGAAGCTTGGCACCGCCTGGCCGGTAATTTGCCGGCCGGAGGTATTCCTGGCGTAATAATGCACCTCGGTCACCACCCCCGGGTGTACCTGTATGCGCCTCTCCATCGGTCTGAACTCCCAGGGCAGGCCATCATCGACCTGGGCCAGGAACTCGACCGTCACCAACCGGCTCTTGTCGACCCGGGTGGTCAGTGCCTGTTCCAGGTCGATACGGCCGGTTTTCCCGTGCAGACCGGTAACGCTGCAAAACACGCTATACAGCGGTACCAGCGCAAATCCGAATCCGAACATCAGCACCGCCGCGAAACCCAGCCGCCGCAACGTTTTCCGGTTTGCCTGTCGACGATCGTCGGTATTCATCATCATTTCGGCAGCGCAAAGAAGCTGGCGACAAAAAACCCGCCTGCCAGCAGCACCAGCAACAACACCGTAACCCACTTGCGGGTCGATCGCTGCCTGTTACCCTGTTCTGCCATATCCTGTCTGTGCAACCTGTCCGGGGTACGGGCGGTGCCCGCCCGTACCCCGTATATTCCCTGTTACTTGACTTCCGGAGCCGTCTCGAAGGTGTGATACGGTGCCGGTGACGGAACCGTCCACTCCAGTCCGTGCGCACCTTCCCACACCTGCGCGGTAGCCGGCGTGCCGCCCCGGATCGTCTTGATCACGATGAACAGGAAAAACACCTGGGCCAGACCGAAGGCGAAACCGCCGAGACTGGACACCATGTTCCAGTCCGCAAACTGCAGGGAGTAGTCCGGTATACGGCGCGGCATGCCGGCCAGGCCGAGGAAGTGCTGTGGAAAGAACAGCACGTTCACGGAGATCACCGACCACCAGAAGTGGATCTTGCCCAGCCGCTCGTCATACATGTGGCCGGTCCACTTCGGAACCCAGTAGTAGAACGCCCCGATAATCGCGAACAGTGCGCCGGTCACCAGCACGTAGTGGAAATGGGCCACCACGAAGTAGCTGTCCTGGTACTGCATGTCGGACGGGGCCACGCCCAGCATCAGCCCGGTGAAACCACCGATGCTGAACAGGAACACGAACGCAATCGCCCACAGCATCGGCGTCTCGAAGGTCATCGAACCGCGCCACATGGTGGCCGTCCAGTTGAACACCTTCACCGCGGTCGGCACCGAGATCATGACGGTGGCGTACATGAAGTACAGCTCGCCGGCCACCGGCATGCCGGTGGTGAACATGTGGTGCGCCCAGACCAGGAACGACAGGAACGCGATGGAGGCGGTCGCGTACACCATGGAGCTGTAACCGAAGAGCTTCTTGCGCGAGAAGGTCGGGATGATCTGCG
>CAZMAK010000046.1:0-15906 GCA_964564245.1 uncultured Ectothiorhodospiraceae bacterium
CCATGAAACCTGTCTATGGAATCCTGTTGTGTTGTGCGGTACTGGCCGGTTGCGGGAACAGCAGTGAACCGTCGGGCGACGACGGGCAGGAGCAGGAGGTCGAACTGGGTCCGTACGGTCCCCCGCTCGGGGTGCTGGCGCCGGTCGTCCGCTCGGTCACGGCACAGACCAGCGGTGCCATCACCGGCACCTTCACCGGCCACAAGGGTGAGGACAAGACCGGCCTGCGGGGCCTGTGCAACCCGAAGATGTGGGCGAATTTCATGCTGTCGATGCCGGGCGGCAAGGATTTCGACGAGGTGTGGGTCACCAATATGTCGAAAGGGCCGGTCGCGACCGGGGCAACCGGCGATTTCCGGCTGGACTACATCGAGGTGACCTTCCGCAGGACGGCCGAGGACTACTCGGTCACCCAGCGGGAGTTTCGCGGGCCGGGCACGATGACGCTGACCACGCATGATGCCGTTCCCGGTCACCGCAGGCTGGTCGGCACCATGACCGGTACCGGCCTGCAGGGCAAGGACGATGATGAGGGCAAGACCCTCGACGTCAAGGTGAGTTTCGACATGGATTCGTCCTGCGGCCTGAAACAGCAGTGACCCGCGGCCGTCGTGCGGGCAGCCGTTACCGCACGACGGCGACGACCGGTTCAGGCCGCAATCCCGGACCAGAAGGCAATGCCCCTGGCGAGGAACTCCTCGTAACGCATGTAGTGTGATCCGTCACAGGAGAAGGTCAGGCTGAGCATGCCGTTGTACAGGTTGATGGAGGCCGTCCGCAGGTAGATGTTGGCGTCGATCAGGCGCAGCGCCTGCATGCCGTCCAGGATGCGGGCGACCTCGGTAGCCGGGATGACGGCATCGGCCGGGTACGGCCGTGACGGGTAGACCAGGCAGATGTCGGGATCGGTCAGCACCTCCTGATCGAGGATGCGGTAGCGCAGCGGATCGTCGATGGTCCAGATCGTGACCTGGCTGCTCGAGAAGTGGATCTGGCACTGGAAGATGCCACGCTCGGTCAGCAGTTCCTCCAGGATGGACATGGCGTTCTCGAGATTGCGGTCCATCGGACTCTCGACCCGGGTCTGCATGAACAGGGCGCTGCGGATCGCCGGGTCGCCCTTGACCTGGCGCCATTCGCCGGGCTCCTGGTAGAGCCCCGAGGTCACCGGCAGTTTGCGCAGGTCGAAGTCCGCACCGAGATAGCCCAGCTGGCTGCCTGCATCCGACAGCACGACCTGCAGCGCGGTCAGCGAAGGGCGGTGCGCGACCAGGCTGATGTAGGCGTCGGACAGCAGGAAACCCCAGGCCGGTATGGTTTCCTGCATGTAGGGCCGTTCGGAACGGTTGCGCTGGAAGTGACCGGGCATGATGCCGGACTCGACGACGTTGTCGCAGAGCTGCACGGCCTCGTTATCGAGGACGTACAGGTAGCTGCAATACGGTATGCCGGAGAAACCCTGCAGCAGGGTTTCGTTCAAACGCTCCCGGTCGCCCCAGACCGGGATGCATTGCCTTGCAAGCATCGCGATCGGTTCGCGCAGCATCCGTGCCAGCTCTTCACGCTGGCGAAAGATGCTGTCACGCCAGTTCGAGTCCATGGGTTTGTCCGGATTCATGGTCATGTCTCTCCTTCCGTGGCTTGTCGTGCAGATGTATAACGGCCGGTTATTTCGCCGGTACAGTCTGCGCGCCCTTGTCCGCGGGTTTGCCGGTATCCGCAGGTGCGTGACCGTTGTGCTCGTGGTCGAGCAGTTTTTCCAGGCTGTGTTTTACGTTGTCGAACAGCTCGGCGATCTTGCTCTTGCCGGTGAGCGCGCTGCGGAGCGTGTCGATGTGTCCGGTCAGCTGGTTATAATCATCCTTGTTGGCAAAGAAATAACCCAGCCGTTTGGCCGTTTCGATCTGTTCGGACGCATAATCAAGATCCTGTAATGCCTGGTCCCGGTCCGTGTCCTGCGCCTTCTCCGCGGCCAGGATCGCGGATTGCGCCATGATCACGGGGATCGGTGTCACCACGGTTTCCTCGACCAGTGAATCCATGGCGGTGGCCAGTGTGGCGCGCGCCTGCTTGCCGTGCTGTTCCGTGATTTCCGCGACGGCCCGCTTGATGGCGTCGGGGTAGGTTGCCGTCGGCAGGTACACGTAGGTACCGACGATCTGGCTGCTTAGCCGGTTCAGCTGTGTGCGGGCCTGCTGGACGTTGCCGGCCTCCAGCAGGTAGGTGATCGAGTCGATGGCCTCGCTGACCGCCTTTGGTGTTGTCTCCAGGTCGATCGTCGTCACGTCGGCCGAGACCGGAATCATTTTCAGCGCCGGGTCCGCGGCGATGGCGACCTCCAGTTTGCCGTCGGCATCCTGCAGCGCCTTCAGGGCCTCGTCGTTCTTGCCCTGGTCGAGCAGGGTGATGGCGTGCTGTACCGAGTGGATCGCGGATACCGCCTCCTTGCTGTACCGGGAATCCTTTTCCAGGGCCTGTTGCTTTGCCCGGGCTATCGTATCCTGCTTGGCCTGGGTGGCGTGCGTCGTGGCCGGCGTGGCCGGCGTGGCGGTACCGGCCAGCGCCGGGGTTACGGAAGCGGTGAACGCGGCAAGCAGGAAAGGTAATGCGATCTTTCTGAATGTGTTACTCAGGTTGTCCATGGTGTGTGCTCCGTTGCTTCGTGTGAATCCTGTGCCGGTAGACACTGCCTGCAGGGTTTGGTTCATGCCGGCGATGACCGCGCGTCGTGCAGGCAGCACCGGTGCAGCTGCGCCTCGGCCGTCATCCGGGTGGCGCCGGGGAACCGGCTGCCGGGTGTCACAGTCCCACCTGCAGGCCGAGTTCCAGCACGCGTGCTTCCGGCAGGTGGTAGTACGCGGTGGCGCGCGAGGCATTGCGCGCCAGCCAGATGAAGATCACTTCCTGCCAGTACGGCAGTCCGGGCAGGTCGCGGCGGGCAATCAGCGTTTCACGACCGAGCAGGTAGATCACGGAATCGATGTCGATCGGACAACCGATGTGTACTCCCAGCTTGAGTGCGATGGGGATGTTCGGCGGTTGCGAGAAGCCGTAGTGGACGCGCATGCGCACGATGCCCTGGCCGAGATTGTCACAGTCCAGCCGCTCGGAGGCCGGCACGTGCGGACGGTCCTCGATGGTCACGGTCAGCAGGATCACCCGCTCGTGCAGCACCCGGGTGCAGGCCATGTGATGGACCAGTGACACCGGCACGTACAGGTCGTCGTGACCGGTCATCACGATCGCGGTGCCCGGTACGCGGTATGGCGGGTCGGCATCGATCTGCTGCAGGAATACTCCCAGGCTGATACCGCGCTGTGCCAGCCGCTTTGCCAGCAGGGCGCGGCCTGCGCGCCAGCTCCACATCAGCAGAAAGACCAGGCCGGCGACCAGCAGGGCATACCAGCCGCCGCTGGGTATCTTGTCGAGATTGGCGCCGAGAAACGCACTGTCGATCACCAGGAACAGGGCGCCGGCGGTCACGGCCAGCCACGGGTACCAGTCGAAGCGCCGTGCCACGTTCACGGCCAGCAGGGTGGTCACGACCATGTCCATGGAGACCGCGACACCATAGGCGGATGCCAGTGCGGCGGAGCTGCCGAACCCGGTCACCAGCGCCACGCAGGCGAACATCAGCAGCCAGTTGACCAGCGGCAGGTAGACCTGGCCGGCCTCGTCCGCCTGGGTGAAGATCACCTGCATGCGCGGTAACTGCCCGAGCTGGATCGCCTGGCGGGTGAGCGAGAAGGTGCCGCTGATCACGGCCTGCGAGGCAATGATCGTCGCCACGGTGGCCAGCGCCACCAGCGGCATGGCCGCCCAGTCCGGCGCCAGCAGGAAGAACGGCGCCCGGATGGCCTCCGGCCGGTGCAGCAGCAGCGCGGCCTGGCCGAGGTAATTCAGGACCAGTGCCGGGAACACGACCAGGAACCAGGCGCGCCGGATCGGGGAGGCGCCGAAATGGCCGAGATCGGCATACAGGGCCTCGCCACCCGTGACCACCAGGAATACGGCACCCAGGGTGAGAAAGCCGGTCATGCCGTTGTGGACCAGAAACCGCACCGCATAGCCGGGGTTGAACGCGGCCAGTACCTCCGGCGCCTGAACGATACCGCGCACGCCCAGCAGGGCCAGTACCAGGAACCAGACCAGCATTACCGGGCCGAACAGTCGCCCGATCGTGGCGCTGCCGTGCCGTTGCACGGCGAACAGCGCGACCAGGATTGCAATCGTGATGGGAATGACAAAGCGGGCCAGCCCCGGTGCGGCGACGTGCAGACCCTCGATGGCACTCAGTACGGAGATGGCCGGCGTGATGGTACCGTCGCCATACAGCAGGCAGGCACCGAACAGGCCCAGCAGCATCAGCCAGTAGCGCAACTCGACGGGCCGGCTGCGCCAGGGATTGAGCAGGGCGACCAGGGCGATGATGCCGCCCTCGCCCTGGTTGTCGGCGCGCAGCACGAACGCCAGGTACTTGATCGAGATCACCAGCACCAGCGCCCACAGGATCAGGGACAGCACACCCAGCAGTTCGGGCCGGTCGAGGACCGGCGCACCGCTGCCGGCGAAGCTCTGGCGCAAGGCATACAGCGGGCTGGTACCGATGTCGCCGAACACCACACCCAGCGCGGCCACGATGGCCTCACGCTTCAGTGGCGGCTCCGGATCAGCCGTTGCGGTGACGTTGTTCATGTCCGTCGTTTCCCTGTCCCGTGTCCCGAATGTAACAGACCGGCGTGGCACAGGCGTCTGCCGCCGCGCGCCGGCTTGCGGTGTCATTCCCGGTTGCGATAGGCGTTCACCACGTCGTTGACCGACTCGAACCAGGCCTCCCGGCCGACCAGCCGGGCAAGCCCGGACCGTTCCAGCTCGTCCCGGACATCGTCCGCGACCACGGCGAACACCAGGCGGATGCCCTGTTGCTGCAGCAGCATGCACAGCGAACGCAGGGTCTCGGCCGCGGTATAGTCCACGTCGTCGACGGCGGCGGCATCGATACAGAACCACACCAGTGGCGGTTGCGCGTCGCGGGCCATTGCCAGTACCTGTTCCGCAAGCAACTGGGCGTTGGCGTAGTACATGCTGTGCGTGAACCGATAGACCATCAGCCCCGGTTCCATCTGGGCTCCGCTGCCGACCGGCCGTGTGCGCCAGTGCCCCTGCTCGGTGGTGATCAGGACGTTCTTCGGGCGATAGCCGTGCCGGGTGTGCACCAGCAGCGACAGGACGCTGGCGAACAGGATGCCCGGCTCCACCCCCCAGCACACCACGACCACCGTCGTACCCAGTGCCACCCGGAATTCCCAGGGGCGCTCGGCACGGATCCGGCGCATGCCATCGAGGTCGATCAGCTCCAGGCCGATCAGGAACACCACGCCCGACAGGGCGGCCTCCGGCAGGTACGCCAGTGGAGCCGTGCAGTAGCGCAGGACCAGGAACACGATCAGCACCGTGACGAGCTGCGCCAGCTGACTGCGGCCGCCGGCGCCGTCGACCATCTGGGTCTTGGTGGGACTGCCGTTGACCACGAAAGTGCCGGTCAGTCCCGCACCCAGGTTGGCGATGCCGAGTCCCAGCAGGTCCACGTCCTCACTGAACGACTCGTGGTAGCGCGCGGCGTAGGCGCGTGCGGTCGCCGCGCTTTGCGCCACGATCACCACGAAGATCGCAAAGGCGGTCGGGATCAGCCGCTGGAACAGGGGCCAGCTCCAGTCGACGGCCGGCAGGGCGGGCAGCGGCAGTCCGCCCGGGACCGGCCCGAGCACCGGTACGCCCTGTGCGGCCAGATCCAGCACCCGGCTGGCGACGATGGCGCCGGCCACCGCAAGCAGCGCCCCCGGGATCCGCCGTGAAACGAGGCGTGCGCCGACGATGATCGCCAGCACGGCCAGCGACAGGCCCATGGCCGGGAGGCTGGCCTGGTTATGCTCCCGCCAGACCTGCCACAGCGCCTGGACCGGATTACCGGCGGCCGTGCCGGCCAGGCCCAGCATGCCCGGGACCTGGCCAAGTGCGACCTGGATGCCGACCCCGGTCAGGAAGCCGACCAGTACCGTGCGCGACAGGAAATCCGCGAGGAAACCGAGACGGACGAGACGGGCGGCAATGAGCAGGGCCGCCGCCATCAGCGCAATCAGGCCGGCCAGCGCCACGTACCCGGCGCTGCCGGGGCTGGCCATGCCGGCCAGGCCGGCGGCCAGCATGGCGGCCGTGGCCGAGTCGGCGCCGACCACGAGATGCCGCGACGAGGCAAACAGTGCATACAGCGCCAGCGGGATGAGCAGGGTATAGAGACCGGTGATTACCGGCATGCCGGCGATCTGCGTGTAGCCCATGACCTCGGGGATGGCGAGCGCCGCCAGCGTGAGGCCGGCGATGAGCTCGCCCGGCAGCCGTGCGGCACTGACCGGCAGCACGCCCTGCAGCACGGGAAAGCGGGAAGCCGGGTCGTTCCTTGCTGTCATCGTGTGTTTTTCCTCACCGCCCTGTCGGCGTCCCTCCGGGAGAGGGAGTAATCGGGACGACAGTGATTTTTCATCCGCCATATTCTCCGCTACGCAGTTTACCCGGTTAGCGGCTCCGGGACGTAGCCGCGTTGACCGAATCCCTGTGATGCCCGCGATTGCTGTGCCCGGGCGCCGGAACGGGTTGCACGTCTTTTGCAACATGTGTGTTATAACGCAGCGAATGCACCGGCAAGCCAGCTGTCAGAGCGAATTCAGGAATACGAACGGCAATCCATCATGCACGCGAACGAAGTGATCACTCCATGAGTGCGAAACAACCCGGCGCAATCCGCCGCTACTCCCTGCCGATCGCCCTGGTGCTGGCCGGCCTGGTCACACTCTTTGCCTACCGGCACTGGTCCGCCAGTGACGCTGCCGGACCCGAGACCGCCGGTTACGCCGGTCGCGGCGGTGGCGGTGCCGGCAAGGGACGGCCCGTTCCGGTAGTCGCGCAGCCGGTCCGGCGCGGAGACATCGAGATCCACCTGGACGGCATCGGCACGGTGATCCCGCGCAACACCGTGACCGTCCGGAGCCGGGTGGACGGCCAGCTCATGCGGGTCCTGTTCCGGGAAGGCCAGACCGTCAGGGCCGGCGATGCACTGGCCGAGATCGACACGCGGCCGTTCGAGGTGCAGTTGCTGCAGGCGCAGGGGGCCCTGGCGCGGGACCAGGCACTGCTGGACAACGCGCGCGTCGACCTGGAGCGCTACCACACCCTGTACGAACAGGACTCGGGTTCACGGCAGCAGTGGGATACCCAGAAGGCGCTGGTCGAGCAGTACCAGGGCGCGATCAAGTCCGACCAGGCCCAGATCGAGAGCGCGAAGCTGCAGCTCACCTACTGTCACATCAAGGCGCCGATCAGCGGCCGGACCGGCCTGCGCCTGGTCGATGCCGGCAACATCGTGCACGCCTCGGACAGCACCGGGCTGGTCGTGATCACGCAGCTGCACCCGGTCACCGTGGTGTTCACCCTGCCCGAGGACCGGCTGCCGGCGGTACGCAGGCGGCTGGCCGCCGGTGGCACGATCAGCGTCGATGCCTACGACCGGGGGCGGCAGAACAGGCTGGCGAGCGGCGTACTGTTGACCGTGGATAACCAGATCGATGACACCACCGGTACGATCCGGCTCAAGGCGGAGTTCCCGAACGAGGATGACAGCCTGTTCCCCAACCAGTTCGTCAATGCCGACCTGCTGGTCGACACCCTGCACGACGTGCTGGTACTGCCGGTTGCCGCTATCCAGCGCGGCGTGCAGGGGACCTTCGTGTACGTGGTCGGACCGGAGCAGAAGGTGGCCGTGCGGCCGGTCACGCTTGGCGCTGCACAGGGTGACACGGTGAGCGTCGAGACGGGCGTCGAGGCCGGTGAGCAGGTCGTGGTGGACGGTGCCGACAAGCTGCGCGACGGCGCCAGTGTCGAACTCGGCACCCGTGCGGCAAAGGCGGGCGTGCCGGATGCCGGCGCGGACAGCGGGCAGGACGCCGCCAGCGGTCAGCGACACCGACCGGCGCAATGAACCGGGGTATCACCGTGCGTTGCCCGCGCATCGTGCCGTGTCTTACCGGGCGTCGCGTGTGAACCCGTCGCGCCCCTTTATCCTCCGGCCCGTCGCGACCTCGCTGCTCATGATCGCGATCCTGCTGTCGGGCATCCTGGCCTATCGCCTGTTGCCGCTGTCGGCCCTGCCCGAGGTCGACTATCCCACCATCGAGGTGACGACCCTGTATCCGGGCGCAAGCCCGGAGGTGATGTCCACCGCCATCACCGCACCACTGGAACGCCAGCTCGGGCAGATGCCGAACCTGAACCAGATGCTGTCGACCAGTTCCGGCGGCGCCTCGGTGATCACCCTGCAGTTCGGCCTGAACCTGAGCCTGGATATCGCTGAACAGGAGGTGCAGGCCGCCATCAATGCTTCCGGCTCCTTCCTGCCCGCCGACCTGCCGAGTCCACCGGTCTACAGCAAGGTCAACCCGGCGGATGCCCCGATCATGACCCTGGCCCTGACCTCGCCGGTCCTGCCGCTCTACCAGGTCGAGGACCTGGCCGACACGCGGCTGGCGCAGAAGATCTCGCAACTGCCGGGCGTCGGGCTGGTGCGTATCAGCGGCGGCCTGCGCCCGGCCGTTCGTGTGCGCGTGAACCCGAAGACCCTGGCGGCCTACGGCCTGAGCCTGGAGGATGTGCGTACCGCACTGGGTAACGCCAACGTGAACCAGCCCAAGGGCAATTTCGACGGCGCCCAACGCGCCTCGACCATCGACGTCAACGACCAGATCACCTCCGCCGACGGCTACCGGCCACTGATCATCGCGTATCGCAACGGGGCGCCGATCCGGCTCTCGGATATCGCCCGCGTGGAGGACGACGCGGAGAACGTGCGTCTCGCCGCGTGGAAGGACGAGCACCCGGCCGTGGTACTGAGTATCAGCCGTCAGCCCGGCGCCAACGTGATCCAGGTCGTGGATCGCATCAAGCAGCTGCTGCCGCAGTTGCAGGCGACCCTGCCGGCCACTGTCACGGTCACGCCGCTGACCGATCGTACCGTCACCATCCGTGCCTCGGTCCATGAGGTGCAGTTCGAACTGATGCTGGCCGTGGCGCTGGTGATCATGGTGATCTTCCTGTTCCTGCGCAGCGTCCCTGCCACCCTCATCCCCGGGGCCGCGGTGCCGGTGTCGCTGGTGGGTACCTTCGGGGCGATGTACCTGGCCGGTTTCAGCATCAACAACCTGACGCTGATGGCGCTGACCATCGCCACCGGCTTCGTGGTCGACGACGCCATCGTGATGATCGAGAATATCTCGCGCTATATCGAGCGCGGTGAGTCGCCGTTACAGGCCGCGCTGAAAGGCTCGGCGCAGATCGGTTTTACCATCATCTCGCTGACCTTTTCCCTGATCGCGGTGCTGATCCCGCTGCTGTTCATGCGCGAGGTGGTGGGACGCCTGTTCCGGGAGTTCGCGGTGACACTGGCGGTCTCGATCCTGATCTCGGCCGTGGTCTCCCTGACATTGACGCCGATGCTGTGTGCAAAGCTGCTGCGCCAGCGCGGCGGGCCGGAGCGCGGAACCGTCTACCGGACGTCGGGCCGGCTGTTCGAGCGCGTGGTGCAGGTCTACGGCCGCCTGCTCAACCGGGTTCTGGACCATCAGGGGGCGACGCTGATCGTCGCGGTCGCGACCCTGGTGCTGACCGTCGTGCTCTATGTCATCATCCCCAAGGGCTTCTTCCCGGTGCAGGACACGGGCCTGATCCAGGGGATTTCCGAGGCCCCCGAGTCTGTTTCGTTTGCGACGATGGCCGGGCGCCAGCAGGCACTGGCGCGGGTGGTACTGGCCGACCCGGCGGTGGAAAGCCTGTCTTCGTTCATCGGCGTCGACGGCACCAACACCACGCTCAACAGCGGACGAATGCTGATCAACCTCAAACCGCGCGGGCAGCGTGCCGGCGCCGGCACGGTCATCGCGCGGCTGAAACGCGCGCTGGCGCCGGTGAAGGGCATCTCCCTGTACCTGCACCCGGTGCAGGACCTGACCATCGAGAGCAGTGTCAGCCGGACGCAATACCAGCTCGCGGTACAGGACGCGGACCTCGACGAGCTGCGCCGGCTGGTGCCGCGGCTGGTGGAGCGGCTGGCTGCCGTGCCGGAGCTGGCGGATGTCACCAGTGACCTGCAGGAACAGGGACTGCAGGCCTACGTGACCATCGACCGCGACCGTGCCGGCCGGCTGGGTGTCACGGTCGCGGCCATCGACAACGCCCTGTACGACGCCTTCGGCCAGCGCCTGGTATCGACCATCTTCACCCAGGCCAACCAGTACCGCGTGGTACTGGAGGTCGACCCCGAGCTGCAGCGCGGCCCGGACTCGATCCGGGACATCTACGTACCAACCGCGAGCGGCGGCCAGGTGCCGCTGTCGTCCCTCGCGCAGGTCGAGGAACGCACCGGTCCACTGGTCCTGTCACACCTGGGGCAGTTTCCGGCGGCAACCGTTTCCTTCGACCTCGCGCCGGGCGCCGCCCTCGGCGATGCGGTGGATGCCATCGAGGCGGCGCAGCAGGAACTGGACCTGCCGGCCGGTTTCCAGACCAGCTTCCAGGGATCGGCGCTGGCCTTCCGCGGCACGCTGGGCAACGAGGTATTCCTGCTGCTCGCGGCGATCGTCACCATGTACATCGTGCTCGGCATCCTCTACGAGAGCTTCATTCACCCGGTCACGATCCTCTCGACGCTGCCCTCGGCCGGGGTCGGCGCGTTGCTGGCGCTGATGATCTCCGGCCATGACCTCGGTGTCGTGGGGGTCATCGGCATCGTGTTGCTGATCGGCATCGTGAAGAAGAACGCAATCATGATGATCGATTTTGCACTCGACGCGGAGCGCAACGAGGGCAAGACACCACGCGAGGCGATCTACCAGGCCTGCCTGTTGCGGCTGCGCCCCATCCTCATGACGACGTTCTCCGCCATCCTGAGTGCATTGCCGCTGATGTTCAGTACCGGCATGGGGGCGGAACTGCGCCATCCGCTGGGCATCACCATGGTCGGCGGGTTGCTGTTGAGCCAGGTGCTGACCCTGTTCACGACGCCCGTCATCTACCTGGCCTTCGACCGGCTGGCCCGGCGCCGTGCGCCGGCCATGGCCGACACCCCGGCCGGCTGAGCGCACTCCGCATGCACTTCACCGAGGTCTTCATCCGCCGGCCGGTCGCGACCACCCTGCTGACCCTGGGCCTGGCGCTGGCCGGGGTGTTTGCCTTTCCGCTGTTGCCGGTCGCGCCGCTGCCGCAGGTGGATTTTCCGACCATCTCGGTGTCGGCCTCGCTGCCCGGCGCCAGCCCGGAGACCATGGCCAGTACGGTGGCGACGCCGCTGGAGCGGCGGCTCGGACGCATCGCCGGGGTGACGGAGATGACCTCCGATAATTCACTGGGGCGATCGCGCATCACCCTGCAGTTCGAGCTCGACCGCGATGTCGACGGTGCGGCGCGCGACGTGCAGGCCGCGATCAACGCGGCGCGCACGGACCTGCCGGCCAGCCTGCGCAGCAACCCGCATTACCGCAAGGTCAACCCGGCCGCGGCACCGATCATGATCCTGTCGCTGACCTCCGCTACGCTGGACGCAGGCCGGTTGTACGATGCGGCGTCCACGATCATTGCCCAGAAACTGTCGCAGGTGGAGGGCATCGGCGAGGTGCGTGTCGGAGGCAGTTCGCTGCCCGCGGTGCGCGTCGAGCTCAACCCGACCGCGCTGAACCGCTACGGTATCGGGCTGGAGGATGTGCGGACCGCACTGGCGGCCGCCAATGCGAACCGGCCGAAGGGGATGGTCGAGTCCGGCGATCGTCACTGGCAGATCTACGCGAACGACCAGGCAACCACGGCCGCGGAGTTCCGTGACCTGATCATCGCCTCCCGCAACGGCGCACCGGTACGCCTGAGCGACGTGGGGGAGGTGCAGGACTCGGTGGAGGATACGCGCCACGCCGGCCTGGCGGATGCACAGCCGGCGGTGCTGGTGATCCTGACGCGCTCGCCGGGGTCGAACATCATCGAAACGGTCGGCCGGGTGCGCGCCGTGCTGCCGGCGTTGCGCGCCTCGATTCCCGGGGCCATCCACCTCGACGTGGTGATGGACCGCACGCCTACGATCCGCGCCTCGATCCACGACGTGGAGACCGCGCTCACCATTGCCGTCGTGCTGGTGATCCTGGTGGTGTTCCTGTTCCTGCGGGATTTCCGGACCACCACGATTCCGGCCGTGGCGGTGCCCGTGTCGCTGGTCGGCACCTTCAGCGTCATGTACCTCGCAGGCTACAGTATCGACAACCTGTCGCTCACCGCACTGACCGTCGCCACCGGCTTCGTGGTCGATGACGCGATCGTGGTGCTGGAGAACATCTCGCGGCACATCGAGCGCGGCATGCCGACGTTCCAGGCCGCGATCCAGGGCGCGCGCGAGGTGGGCTTCACGGTGCTGTCGATGAGCCTGTCGCTGATCGCGGTGTTCCTGCCGGTACTGCTCATGGGCGGGATCATCGGCCGCCTGTTCCGCGAGTTCGCCGTGGTGCTGTCGGTCGCGGTGCTGATCTCGCTGATCGTGTCGCTGACCACCACGCCCATGATGTGCGCGCGCCTGTTGCGCCCGACCTCGGAACAACCACACGGGCGTTTCGTGCAGGCGACCGCCGCGGCGTTCGACTGGCTGCACGCACACTACCGGCGCAGCCTGCACGTGGCGCTGGACCACCCGCGCCTGACCATGCTGCTGCTCGGCGCCATCGTGGTGCTGAATGTCTACCTGTACGTGGTGGTGCCGAAGGGTTTCTTCCCGCAGCAGGATACCGGCCGGCTGACCGGTTCGATCGTGGCCGACCAGAGTATCTCGTTCCAGGCCATGCGCAGCAAGCTGGAGGATTTCATGCGCATCGTGCGCGCGGACCCGGCGGTGGCGGGTGTGGTGGGTTTCACGGGGGGCGGACGGATCAACTCGGGCTTCATGTACGTCACCATGAAGCCGCTGGCCGAGCGCAAGCTGTCGGCGAACCAGGTCATCGACCGGCTGCGCGGCAAGCTGGCACAGGAACCCGGCGCCCGCCTGTACCTGCAGGCCATCCAGGATATCCGCATGGGTGGACGGCACAGTTCGTCGCAGTACCAGTACACCCTGCAGGGTGATGATATCGACGAGTTGCAGAGCTGGACCCCGCGGCTCGAACAGGCGCTGAGCGAACGACCCGAGCTGACGGATGTGAACACCGACCAGCAGGACCGGGGACTGAAAACGAGCCTGACCATCGACCGGGACAGCGCCAGCCGGCTCGGCATCACGACCCGGCGCATCGATGCGACACTCTACGATGCCTATGGCCAGCGCCAGGTCTCGACCATCTACGCGCCGCTCAACCAGTATCACGTCATCATGGAGGTCGCCCCGGAATACCGGCAGCGGCCGGCGTCGCTGGCGGACCTGCAGGTGCGCAGCCCGGCCGGGGAACAGGTGCCGCTGGCCTCGATCAGCCGGCACGCGCCGGCCATGGCGTCGCTGTCGGTCAATCACCAGGGAGAACAGGTGGCGAGTACGATCTCGTTCAACCTGGCGCCCGGCAAGTCACTCGGCGACGCTGTGAAGATTATCGACGACACCATGCGCAAGATCGGCATGCCGGCATCGCTGCACGGTGGTTTCCAGAGTACCGCGCGCGCCTTTCAGTCCTCGCTGGCATCCCAGCCGTGGCTGATCCTGGCGGCGATCGTGACCGTCTATATCGTGCTCGGCATACTGTATGAAAGTTATGTGCACCCGCTCACGATCCTCTCGACCCTGCCTTCCGCCGGCGTCGGTGCGTTGCTGGCCCTGCTCGCCATGGGTACCGACTTCACGGTCATGGCGCTGATCGGCGTCATCCTGCTGATCGGCATCGTCAAGAAGAACGCCATCATGATGGTAGACTTTGCCCTTGACCTGGAACGCACCCAGGGCATTCCACCGGAGGAGGCGATCTACCAGGCCTGCCTGATGCGCTTCCGCCCGATCCTGATGACCACGCTGGCGGCCATGCTGGGTGCCGTGCCGCTGGCACTGGGCGGCGGGGAGGGTGCCGAGCTGCGGGTGCCGCTGGGCATTGCCATCGTCGGCGGGCTGGCGCTGAGCCAGTTGCTGACCCTGTACACTACGCCCGTGGTCTATTTGTACCTGGACCGTTTCCGGCTCTGGTGTCTGCGCAGGCCGTCGCGCCATGCCGCGGTGCCGGACCGGGGCTGACCCGGCACTGGAGAAATGAGATGTCTGTCCTGAACCGGATTCTGTTATCTGGTGTGTTTGCAGCACTGGTTTCGGCCTGCAGCGTCGGGCCCGATTATGTGCGTCCGGACGTTGCCACCCCGGCCGGATACAGGGAGGCGGGTGACTGGAAGCTCGCGGCACCCGCCGATCAGCAGCCTCGGGGTCCCTGGTGGGAGGTGTTCGACGATCCGGTACTGAACACGCTGGTCGCCCGGGTCGACGTGTCGAACCAGGACGTACTGGCCGCCGCCGCCCGGCTGCGCCAGTCCGAGGCACTGGTGCAGCAGGCGCGTGCCGGGCTGTTTCCCGAGGTCTCGGTGAACGCCGCATCGACCCGCTCGCATTCCCCGGCCAGTGGCAACACGGCGACGACCGACTCCCTGTTGCTGGACGTACCGTGGGAGATCGATTTCTGGGGGAAGATCCGGCGCGAGGTCGAGGCGAACCGGGCCAGTGCGGCGGCCAGTGCCGCCGACCTGGAAACCGCGCGGCTCAGCGCCCAGGCGACGCTGGCACAGGACTATTTCCTGCTGCGCATCGCCGATGCGCAGCAGCAGTTGCTGGATCATACGGTGGCGGACTATGCACGGGCGCTGGAGATCACCCGCAACCGCTACGCGGCCGGGGTGGTCGCGCGGATCGATGTGGCGCAGGCGGACGCGCAGCTCAAGTCGACCCAGGCCCGCGCGATCGACGTCGGCGTGCAACGCGCCCAGCTGGAACACGCCATCGCCGTACTGACCGGACAGCCACCGGCGGCGTTCTCGCTGGCGGCGACGGATGCGACTGTGGCGATCCCGTCGATCCCGCCTGCATTGCCTGCCGAACTGCTGGAGCGCCGGCCGGACATCGCCGGTGCCGAGCGCCGGGTGGCGGCCGCGAACGCACAGATCGGGGTGGCGCGCGCGGCGTATTTTCCGAACCTGAGCTTGTCGGCCACCGGCGGCTACACGGGTAACAGTGGATCGGCCCTGCTCACGGCCGCCAATCGCTTCTGGTCGGTGGGTCCGGCGCTCGCGGAGACCCTGTTCGACGCCGGCCTGCGCCGGGCGCAGAACGAACAGGCCATCGCCGCCTATGATGCAAGCGTGGCGGACTATCGCCAGACCGTGCTGGCCGGTTTCCAGGAGGTCGAGGATAACCTCGCAGCGCTGCGCATCCTGGCCGCCGAGGCCACGGCACAGGACGCCGCGGTGGCCGCAACCCGCCGCGCGAGGGAGCTGAGCATGAACCAGTACAAGACCGGCACGGTGAACTACCTGACCGTGGTCACGGCGCAGACGGCCCAGCTCGCCAGCGAGCTTGCGGCCGTCAGCATCCAGGGCCGGCGCCTGAACGCCAGCGTGCTGCTGATCAAGGCGCTGGGTGGGGGGTGGCGTGGGCCGGGCGCAGCGTCACGGCAGTAAGCCGTTCTGTGCGGGAGGTGAATGAGCATGGAGGAGGTGTGGGCCGGATCGCAGGGGATGCGAGAGGAGGGGATGGATAAAAAAGGGGGCCGGATCACTGCTGTCCCACAAACTCCCTCTCCCTCCGGGAGAGGGTTGGAGTGAGGGGATCAAATCTGGTTAATTGCCTGAACTCTATCCCCGAAATAAAGGGGC
>CAZMAK010000047.1:0-15797 GCA_964564245.1 uncultured Ectothiorhodospiraceae bacterium
CGGCGAGATGGTTGGTATAGTCGCTGTTCTCGTTCATGCCGTTGTGCAGGAATTTCCGCAGGGCGATGTACTATAGACCAGGTGAATCCGGGTGTCGCGCCAGAGTGTTTACACCCACCTCGCATGGGGTATTGGCATCACTCCCGGGCGTTTGCCGGCCGGCCTGCTGATTTCGACTACAGGCGACACACCATCCAATGACACCGACCGGCTTGCCGCTTCTGGTACTGAAGAAAAACGAGGAGCGGCGGCTGCAGGCCGGGCACCTCTGGGTATTCAGCAACGAGGTGGATACCCGCCGGAGCGCGCTGATTGCCCTGTCCCCCGGCGAACTGGTGACGGTACAGTCGTCCGCCGGCAAGGTGCTGGGCACGGCCTACGTCAATCCGCACACCCTGATCTGTGCGCGGCTGGTCAGCCGCCGCGGCAACGCACGCTTCGATGGTGACCTGTTGCGGCGGCGCCTGCTGTCCGCGCTGGAGTTACGCGAGCGGCTGTATGCACAACCCTGGTACCGGCTGGTGTACGGAGAGAGCGACGGCCTGCCCGGTCTGGTGGTCGACCGTTACGGTGATGTGCTGGTGTGCCAGATCACGACGGCCGGCATGGAGCGCGTGCGCGACACGCTGGTCGAGGTGCTGCAGGACTGCCTGCAACCGGCCGGTATCCTGCTGCGTGACGACAGTCCGATGCGTGCACTGGAAGGGCTGGCGCAGGGCAAGGTGACAACGGGCCACGTGCCTGATGCGGTGGAACTGGAAGAGGGGGGTGTGCAGTTCCGGGTGCCGCTGGGTGGTGGCCAGAAGACCGGCTGGTTCTTCGACCAGCGCAGCAACCGGCAGGCCATGCACAGGTACGTGCCGGGCAGGCGCGTACTCGATGTGTTCAGCTATATCGGCGCGTGGGGCCTGCAGGCCGCACGCGCCGGTGCCGCGGAAGTGACCTGCGTGGACGCCTCCGCGCCGGCACTGGAGGCCCTGCAACAGAGTGCACGCGCCAACGGCCTGTCCGGGGTCGCCGTCGAGGCGGGCGATGGCTTCGAGGTGTTGCAGGCCATGCGTGGCGCGCAACGCCGTTTCGACGTGGTCATCGTCGATCCGCCGGCCTTCATCAAGCGCCGCAAGGACATCCGCCAGGGGGAACAGGGCTACGCGCGGCTCAACCAGCTGGCACTGGAATTACTGGTACCCGGCGGGATCCTGATCTCGTGTTCCTGCTCCATGCATCTCGCGGAGACGCGCCTGCAACAGATCCTGTTACAGGCCGCAGTCCGGCAATCGCGCCAGTTGCAGCTGCTGGAGCGGGGTTTCCAGTGCCAGGACCATCCGGTGCATCCGGCCATTCCCGAAACGGCCTACCTGAAGGCGATGTTCTGCCGCGTTCCTGCATAAGCGGATCTGACACGCACTGCACTGGCGGGATATGGTGTGTACAGGATAAACAGCCACGGAAACCACGGATTCCACTGAAGATAAAAATGAATCGTGAAGGTTCCGTGTTCTTCCGTGTGTTGCCGTGGCCATTTGCCGGAATTCCGGGTTAAATAGTCCGAACCAGAGCCAATTCATGCGCTGACAGGGTATGATCGCCATTTCCGGAATTCATTGCCCCTGCGATTTATGCTGACCTACCCGCATATCAATCCCGTTGCCGTCTCGATCGGCCCGCTCGAGGTGCACTGGTACGGCCTGATGTACCTGGTGGCCTTCCTGCTGGGCTGGTGGCTGGGCGTGCTGCGCACCCGGCGCCCGGGAACGACCTGGCGCGCGGAGGAAATCGGCGACCTGGTGTTTTACTTCGCCCTGGGCGCCGTGCTGGGCGGGCGCATCGGCTACACGCTGTTCTACAACCTGCCGGCCTTTCTTGCCGACCCGCTGGTCATCTTCCGCATCTGGCAGGGCGGCATGTCCTACCACGGCGGCATGCTGGGTGTGTTCGTGGCGATGGCGTTGTACGCGCGTCATACCGGGCGCACCTTTTTCCTGGTCACGGACTTCATGGCGCCTCTGGTGCCGCTTGGCCTCGGTGCCGGCCGCCTGGGCAACTTCATCAATGGCGAGCTGTGGGGGCGACCCACCGATCTGCCGTGGGGCATGGTGTTCCCGTATGTCGACCAGCAACCGCGCCATCCCTCCATGCTCTATGAACTGCTGCTGGAGGGCGTGGTGTTTTTCATCATCCTGTGGTTCTACTCGCGCAGGCCGCGTCCGACCATGGCGGTGTCCGGCCTGTACCTGGTTTGCTACGGGGTCTTCCGGTTCGCGATCGAGTTCGTGCGCGAACCGGATGCCCAGCTCGGTTTTATCGCCTTTAACTGGGTGACCATGGGCATGCTGCTGTCCCTGCCCATGATCCTGATCGGGGCCGCCTTCATGGTCTACGCCTACCGGCGGTCGGACGGCATGGTCAGCTGGTAATGCAACAATACCTCGATCTCATGCGCCACGTGCGCGAACACGGTACGCGCAAGGAAGACCGCACCGGCACCGGTACGCTCAGTGTGTTCGGTTACCAGATGCGCTTCGACCTGTCCGACGGCTTTCCGCTGGTTACCACCAAGAAGCTGCACCTGCGTTCGATCATTCACGAACTGCTGTGGTTCCTGCGCGGGGATACCAACATCCGCTACCTGCGCGAGAACAAGGTCACCATCTGGGACGAGTGGGCGGACGAGCAGGGCGAACTGGGGCCGGTGTACGGTTACCAGTGGCGCTCCTGGCCGACGGCGGACGGCCGGCACGTCGACCAGATCAGCCAGGTGATCGACCAGATACGCAGCAATCCCGACTCACGCCGCATCATCGTCAGTGCCTGGAACGTGGCAGACGTGAATCGCATGGCACTGCCGCCGTGCCACGCCTTTTTCCAGTTCTACGTGGCAGATGGCAGGCTTTCCTGCCAGCTCTACCAGCGCAGTGCGGACATCTTTCTCGGCGTGCCGTTCAACATTGCCTCCTATGCCCTGCTGCTGCAGATGATGGCCCGGGTCACCGGCCTGCAGGCCGGTGATTTCGTGCACACCTTCGGGGACGCACACCTGTACCTGAACCACCTGGAACAGGCCGATCTGCAGCTTTCACGCACACCACGGACCTTGCCCTCGATGCGCCTGAATCCGGAGGTGAAGGAGCTGTTCGATTTCCGCTTCGAGGATTTCGAACTGCAGGACTACGACCCGTACCCGCACATCAAGGCGCCGGTCGCGGTCTGAAGATGAAGATCTCCATCATCGTGGCCATGGCGGCCAATCGCGTCATCGGTCACGAGAATCGCCTGCCCTGGCACCTGCCGGCCGATCTCGCGCACTTTAAAACGATCACCATGGGCAAGCCGATCCTGATGGGGCGCAAGACCTGGGAGTCCATCGGGCGTCCCTTGCCGGGGCGTACCAGTATCGTCATCACGCACGATCGCACGTACCAGGCTGACGGTTGCGTGGTTGTCCACTCCATCGAGGCGGCGCTGGAAGCCGCACAGGGACACGACGAGGTGATGGTGATCGGCGGCGCCGAACTCTACCGCCAGGTCCTGCCACGGGCCGATACCCTGTACCTGACCCGGGTCGAGGGCGACTTCGAAGGGGACACCTTGTTTCCCGAGCTCGATGCAACCGGGTGGAACGAGGTGGCGAACGAATCACATACGGCGGACGAAAGGAACCCCTGTCCCTATCGTTTCATTACGCTGGAGCGGGTGCGGGACAGGTAAAATCCGCCTGCGGAGTGCGGAGGACCGGCGCGCCTGCAAGGCGCTCCCGCAATCGTGGAGGATTCTGCAGGGGCGCGGGAACGCGCGACTAGACATCAGCCGATCCAGAGCACTACCAGCGAGGCAACCAGGCAACAGCTGCCGAAGAAAGACCAGCGTCCGCTTTCCAGCCAGCTGGACAGCCAGTGCGGCAGCCATCAGACAGGCGTTGCCAAACAGGCGCTCGATCTCGAAATCCGGTGCGTTGTGTGCAACCGGAAGCCTGCTCGCTTCCTGCAGCCCCAGGCCCACGATGCCGGTGGCCGCAGTGGCATAGATCAGTAGCGCCCCGTTGCGTACCGCCCCCTGCAGCGAGGAAAAAACAGGCCTTGCGCCAGTCGTTCCGGAAATAGACGATGACGGCAAACATGGTTCCCGTATGCAGCATGACCAGCAGCAGGGTCATGGCCGGTGCGGTGGGGTCGAGACCCATGAGCTTTTCCGCCACGATCACGTGGGCCGAACTGGATACCGGCAGCAGCTCCGCGGCGCCCTGTACCAGGGCCGGAACCAGGATTTTCAGCGTATCGATTTGCATGCACGTGTGCAGTACGTATCGCCGGTTGAGTGGATTCAGCCGGTTACGCAAGGGCATGGATGCCCGGGCCGGCCGGTGGAACGGGAGGGTAACGTGGTTCGCCCGCAGGTCTCAGCCGGGGAACCGGCTCAGTCCCTGACCGGTTTGCGCTGACCGTCGCAGGGAACGGTGAGGCGCTGTACCGGCCCGTCCAGCCGCAGCGCGGTCAGTGCCCCGCCCCACAGGCAACCGGTATCGGTGGCGAACACGCCCGGTGCGTCGTACGCGCCCAGCGTCGACCAGTGGCCGAACACGATCTTCAGCGCGCGGCTGGCGCGGCCGGGTACCTCGAACCAGGGCAGCTGTCCCGCCGGTTGTGTCCCCGGCGGCCCCTTGCTCCTGAAATCGAGTGTGCCGTCCGTAGCGCAGAAGCGCATACGGGTAAAACAGTTGATGGCGAAGCGCAGCCGGTCCCAGCCATGCAGCTGCTTCGACCAGCGGCGGGGCTGGTTGCCGTACATGTGGGCGATGAATTCCTTGCGCTGTGGACCGCGCAGCGCCTGTTCGACCTCGCGGGCGCAGTCTCCTGCCAGCGCCAGGTCCCACTGCGGCGGCAGCCCGGCGTGAACCATGGTGTAGCCCATTGCTTGATCGTGATGCAACAGCGGCCGGTGGCACAGCCAATCGACCAGTTCCGTGCAATCCGGCGCCTGCAGCACGTCGTCGAGGGTGTGGTCATCACCATCCAGTGGCCGGCCGTGTGCGACCGCGATCAGGTGCAGGTCGTGGTTGCCCAGCACGGTGACAGCGCATTCGCCAAGGTCGCGTACGAAGCGAAGGGTTTCCAGTGATTGCGGGCCCCGGTTGACCAGGTCGCCGACAAACCACAACCGGTCGGATGCCGGGTCGAAGCGGATGTGTTCAAGCAGGCGTTGCAGGTCCCCGTAACAACCCTGGACATCACCGATGGCGTAGACGGCCATCGCTTCAGTGGAGGGTGCGCGGGATCGCCAGGGTGAAGGTCGGTATCACGGCATCGAACTGGTCACCGTTCTCGGCTACCATCTGGTATTCGCCGCGCATGCTGCCGACCGGTGTCGCGATCATGGTACCGCTGGTGTACTGGAAACCCTCGCCGGGCTTGAGGTGCGGCTGCTCCCCGACCACGCCTTCCCCGCGGACCTCCTGGGTGTGGCCATTGGCGTCGGTAATGACCCAATGGCGTGAGACCAGCTGGGCCGGTACACCACCCTCGTTACGGATGGTGATGGTGTAGGAGAACACGTAGCGCTCGTTGTCCGGCTCGGACTGGCCCTCGATGTAACTGGTTTCGACTTCAATCGTGATGTTGTGTGGGGTTTCGGTACTCATGGCCTGCTATCCTGAAAATCTGTCCGTAGCATACGCTGCCATGGAATCTGAGACAAAAAATCGTCCCGAAGTTTGCACAGTGGCCCGGGATTATCCGGGATGCACAATCCCGGGGCAGCGCGGAAATATCGCAATATATTGAATAATAATATAATTAATATTCATCTGGCGGTACGGGGGAGGGTGGCTTGCCCAAAATGTGAAATGAGTCCCGGTTTCATGTCGCGGGTACATCAATACTGATAACACCCGATTCACGGCAGATGAGGAAGCCACCATGAAATTCCATTTTTCTCGTCGCAAGCCTGATGCCCTCTTGTGGCTGGCGCTGTTGGTGGGTCTGGGTGCGGTTCTGTCCACCAGCTCGCATGCGGAGGAGTTCCTGTTCTCCGGCAACGGCCTTTCGACGTTGCACCTTTCAAAACTGATGGACGGTGACCTGCAGCTGGCACCGGTCGGCCACCGCGGCGGGGTGTTGCAGATGTCCTTCCAGTCCCCGTCCCAGGAAGACCACGCCCTGTATGTCAGCCAGTCGGACAATGCGACAGGACTTGCCCACGGGGTATGCCTGTCCGTGAAGCTGCCCTGGTAGACACTACCCGTTCCCGTATCTACTAACTTCGCCGCGCTGCCCGGTTGGCCAGCGCGGCGAATTCGTTCAGGGACAGGGTTTCCGCCCGGGCGGCGGGATCCACACCGGCGGCGCTGATGGCGTTCGTGTCCAGCAGCTCGCGCAGGGTGTTACGCAGGGTCTTGCGACGTTGCGCAAAGGCCTGCCGTACCACGGTCGCGAACAGCGACTCATCATCCACCCGGACCGGTGGCGCCGGCCAGGGCTGCAGCCGCACGAATGCCGAATCGACCTTCGGTGGCGGGTTGAATGCGCCGGGGCCGATGGTAAACAGCATGTCGACCCTGCAGCGGTATTGCAGCATGACACTCAGGCGTCCGTACCGGCCGGAGCCCGGGGTGGCCGCCATGCGTTCGACCACCTCCTTCTGCAGCATGAAATGCATATCCACGATACACCGCTGCTGCTCGAGCAGGTGAAACAGCAGGGGCGTGGAGATGTTGTAGGGCAGGTTGCCGATCACGCGCAGCGGGCCGGCACCGGCCAGTTCGCAGAAATCGAAACGCAGCGCGTCCCGGTTGATGACTGTCAGTTCCCCTGAACCGCGACAGCGGTTCTGCAGCGGCTGCACCAGGTCACGGTCCAGCTCCACCGCGGTCAGTTTGCCGGCCGCCTCCAGCAACGGCAGCGTGATCGCACCCTGGCCGGGACCGATCTCGACCAGTGTCTCGTCCGGCCGCGGGTGGATCGCCGCCACGATCCGGCCAATGACAGCGGGATCGTGCAGGAAATTCTGGCCAAAGCGTTTGCGCGGGGTGTGTGCCATGGGACTGATGCTATGCGGACGGTGCCGGGAATGGAACGGATTTCAGGGCGTGCGGGTTATGAAGGGGGCGTCCGGCTCCGTACGGTGAAGCGCGCCTGCAAGGTGCTCCTGCACTGAGAAAACACCTGCAGGCGCGCCCGGGTTGCCCGGTGATTCGCGGACTGAATCCGCCCCTACAAATATTGTATCTCCAGCGCATTGTGCTGCACATTGCCGTCCTGCACGGTGACCCGGTAGGCCTGTGCCTGTGGCCGTGCGGCAATGACTCCGTGCAGCTCGGTGCCGGTGAAGTGTGCCGCGGCGCCGTCATCGATGGCGATGCCGGGGCGGACCCTGCCACTGCCGATCAAGCGGGTATAGGCCGGCCGGCGTTCCGCCTCCTCGCTGTAATGCGGACAGCAGCTGCCGGGCAGGAAGCCGAGGCATGCCATGGGACTGAGCCGGTCGGCCAGGGAGTCCGTCACGCCCTGCTCGAACCAGCAGATGGCACCGGCACTGACGCCGGCCAGTACGATACCGGCCTGCCAGGCCTCGTGCAGCAGTTGTGGCAGGTCCCACTCGCGCCAGGCCGCAAGCATGCTCCGGGTGTTGCCGCCACCGACGTAGATCACGTCCTGTGCCAGCAGGGTGGCCCGCAGGTCCACGGTGCGGCGGAACAGCGGAACGTGTGTCGGCCGGCAATCCAGCACGCTGCAGGCAGCGTAGAAGCGCACGATGGCCGCATCGGCATCACCGGTCGCGGTGCCGAGAAAGGCGATCCTCGGTGTGCTCCTGCCGGTCAGGGCAAGGATGTAGCGCTCCAGCGCCAGGTAATCGGGTTGCCTCGACAGCCCGCCACCGCCGATGGCGACGATGTGCCGGCCGTCGCGCGCCGCCCTGGACTCAGCCATTCCGCAGGCCCCGGCGTACCAGGTCCACGGCATACCCGATGGCGACCTGCAGGCTGCCGCCGTCGACCGCACCGCTCCCGGCCCGGTCCAGCGCGGTGCCGTGGTCGACCGAGCAGCGGATGAACGGCAGGCCCAGCGTGATGTTCACGGCACGGCCGAAACCCAGGTGCTTGAGTACCGGCAGGCCCTGGTCGTGATACATGGCCAGGATCACGTCGCAGGTCGCAATGTGTTCCGGTGTGAAGATCGTGTCGGCCGGCAACGGCCCGGTCAGTGCCAGGCCCGACGCGCGCAGTGTCTCCAGTACCGGGGTGATGGTCTCGATCTCCTCTCGTCCCAGGTGGCCGCCTTCGCCGGCGTGCGGGTTGAGCCCGCAAACACCGATGCGCGGTCGTGCGATCCCGAACCGGTGCTGCAAATCCCCGTGCAGCACACGGATCACCTGTTCCAGGCGCGCGGCGGTGACCGCCGCGCTGACCTCGCGCAACGGCAGGTGGGTCGTTACCAGCGCCACACGCAGCCCTTCGGTGGCCAGCATCATCACCACCTGTGCAGTGCCGGTGGCGGCGGCCAGGTACTCGGTGTGCCCGCTGAACGGGATACCGGCATCGTTGATGATGCCCTTGTGCACCGGGCCGGTGACCAGGGCGTGGAAGCGGCCGTCACGGCAGCCGGCCACCGCGGTATCCAGCGTGTCCAGCACATAGCGGGCATTGCGGGTGTCGGGCAGTCCCGCCTGCGCCGTTACGTGCAGGGATACCGGCAACACGGTGACGCGCCCGGCGGCAGGCCGGTCCGGGTCGAAACCGGAGACCGTGAAGTCCTGTCCGAGCAGGGAGGCGCGGGCCTGCAACAGCGCCGGGTCGGCCACCAGCACCAGTTCTACGTCACTGGCCGGCGCCGCCATCCGCAGGCACAGGTCGGGCCCGATACCGGCGGGTTCGCCGGGTGTCAGGGCAATGCGCAGTACCGTGTCGGGCAAGGGAGTGTCGCGCGGGTTCAGTGACCGGAGGTGTTGCGCGTTATGCGGCCGGCAGCCATGCGTCAGTCGTTCCCGGTGCGGTATTCCACGTAGGCCTCGTCGCGCAGGCGCCGCAGCCACAACAGCAGCTCCTCGTCGTACTTGCGCTCGCGGATCAGGTTGCGCACGCGGTTGCGTTCAAACTCCTCCGTGTTGTCCTGGTCGCGGTGGTCCAGTACCTGGAGGATGTGCCAGCCGAAGCGTGTCTTCACCGGCGGACTGATTTCACCGGGGGACAGCCGGTTCATCGCCGCCTCGAATGCGGGGGCTGTCTCGCCCGCGGAAACCCAGCCCAGGTCACCGCCCCTGGCGGCGGACATGGTGTCCTGGGAATTGGCGCGGGCCAGCGTCTCGAAGTCCTCGCCGGCGCGCAGGCGCTGCTCCAGTTGCAGGATGCGGGTGTGGTTATCCTCGTCGCTGTGCAGGGTGTCCGCCTTCAGCAGGATGTGCCGGACATGGGTCTGGTGCATGATGTGGCGTTCGTCGCCGCGCTTCTCCAGCAGCTTGATGATGTGGAAGCCGCCGGGGCTGCGGATCAGCCCGGAAACCCCGCCGACCTGCAGGGCCTTGAGGGGTTCGATGAACAGCTCCGGCATCTGGGCGAGGTTGCGCCAGCCGAGGTCGCCGCCTTCCAGCGCGGTCTGGGCGTCGGATTCCGCAATGGCGATCCCGGTGAAATCGGCGCCTGCACGGATCCGTTGCAGGATGTCGTTTGCACGTTTCTCCGCGGCCTGAATCTGCTGCGGGCTTGCCGCTTCCGGAATGTTGACCAGGATGTGCGCCAGGTGGTACTCGACGTCGCTCTTGCCGCTGGCCTTCATCATCGCCTGCAGGTTGTCCACCTCCTGGTCGGTGACCTTGATCCGGCTGGCCACCATCTGCCGGCGCAGTTCCTGGATCAGCAGCTGCTTGCGCAGGCTTTCACGGAAATCGTTGTAGCTGCTGTCGCCCTGTTCCAGTACCGCGCGGAATTCGGAGAGGGTGAGATTGTTCTGCCTGGCCAGCTTCTGCAGCTCGTCATTGAGCGTGCTGTCATCAATGGTCATGCCGTTGGCGGCCGCCAGTTCCAGTTGCAGCTTTTCCAGCACCAGGCGTTCCAGTACCTGCTTTTCGAGGACGTCGCGGGGCGGCAGCTCGGTACCTTTCTGCTGCAGCTGCGCGGTGACGTTGCGGACCGCGTTGTCCAGTTCGCTGGACACGATAATGCCGTCATTGACGATTGCAACGATATGGTTGAGCGGCTCGTGGTGGGTCACCGGCGGCGCGCCCGGGTCGGCCGCGCGGGCGGCCGGCAGGCCGGCCAGCAGGGTCAGCAGGGCGACGGCGAACAGGGACCGGAATGTCATCATGCAGGGAATCCGTACGGTTTCAATTGGTGGCGTGGTAGCCAAGAATACCACGTTCCAGTGCATCGTCGACGCTGGAACCGAGATTGCCCAGCCCCTTCAGCTCGACCTGCACGAACACGGCACTGGTGTGACCCGAGCCGCTGCTGTTGACGTAATTGCGGCCCAGCAACTGCACGCCCCAGCAGCAACTTTCGTAGCCCAGCCCGGCGAGTGCCTCGATGGTACTGGAGTGGTCCAGGTCATAATACCAGCGTCCGACGGCATGCCACTTGCGGCTCATCGGCCACAGGAAGGAAAAGTCGGTCTGGTCCTGGGTGCCGTCGCGGAAACGGTAGCCGAGGTTGATCTGCTGGCGCGGACCGCGCAGGTATTGCAGGCGGTAATTGCTGCGCTCGACGATGGAGGACTGCGGATTCCACAACAGCTCGCCATGCGCGTTCCAGTAGCGTGTCAGTGCCAGGTTCAGTTCGCCGATCACGTCCGAACTGGTGGTGAGATCGGCCGTCGACCCGGGCAGGGTGACAGTGCGGTCCTGGAAGTACAGCAGCGATCCGAGGCTGGCGCTCAGCATCTGCTCGCCGCTGCCCGGTTTCAGGAAACGCGTGGTCATGGCTACCGCCAGCTGGTTGGCATCGCCCATGCGGTCCGGGCCGTTGAAGCGGTTGTCGCGGAACAGTGTCCAGTAGTTGAAGTCGTAGTTGCCGGTATCGAACACCGGCAGGTCGGCCTGGTTTCGCGCCGGCACGTACAGGTAGTACAGGCGCGGTTCCAGTGTCTGCACGTAGTCGTGATTTTTCCAGCGGCCGTTGCGCTCGAAGAAGATGCCGCTGTCGACGCTGGTGACGGGGGTGGTTCGGCTCGGGCTGGCGTTCATGCCCGGCGCAACGTTCTGCAGCGAGTACGCGGTGTAACGCACGCCCACTGCCGGTTCCACGTACCAGCCTGCGTGCCGTAGCGGCAGGCTGAGGCGCGGTGTGATATCGAAGCGTGTGCCGGTGACCACGCTGTTGTCCGGATGGGTGAAATAGTTCAGTTCGGCCTCGGTACTGGCCCTGAGTCCCAGCACGCCGCGCGGCGGTGTGTAATCGAGCCGGATCTGCGGCAGCTGGCGGTATGGACGCGCGTTGCTGGCCAGTGTTGCGTCGAGGTTCTGGAAGTCCTGCACCAGCATGTCCAGCACCCAGTCCCGGCCGTGCCAGGTCGCCGCGGCAGTCCGCTCGAGGCTGGTCTGGCTGCTGAGTACCAGGTCGTTGCCCAGGTTGTCGAAATAATCCCGGTCGGACACGTCCGTGGCGGTGATGCGGGTCTGCAGACGCGGTGCCGGGTTGCCGTGGTACTGCAGGTCGAACAGGCTGCGGTTCTGGTCGTTGTATTTCTTGTCCGTGGGCAGGTATTCGACTCTCACCTGTCCCGAACTGTGACGGTTGAGGAAGCGGAACTCGGTGGCCAGCTGCGTGCCGCGTTCGCTCATCATGCGCGGTGTGAAGGTGGCATCCCGGTCCGGTGCGATGTTCCAGTACCACGGCACGCTCAGGTCGAGCCCGGTTTCCGCGGTCGTGCCGAAGCGGGGAAACAGCAGGCCGGACTTGCGCGTCCGGGTGAGCGGGAAACTGATATAGGGCGTATACAGGATCGGTACGCCCTTGAAGGTGAGCAGGGCGTTGTGTGCCACGCCGGTGCCGGCCTGGTGGTCCAGGTCGACCGTGCCGGCGGACAGCAGCCAGTCCTCGTTACCGGGTGGGCAGGTCGTGTAGCTGGCCTTTTCCAGGTGTTGCCGGTAACTCCCGTCCAGCCGCAGTAACCGGGCATCGCCACGTGCGTGCTGCGTGGCCAGGGAGTAGTTCACCTGGTTCAGCGTTCCGCGATCCAGCTCCGTCTGCAACAGCGCACTCTCGCCGCGAACATCCAGTCCCGACCCGGTGAAACGGATGCCGTCGGCGGCCTCGATCTCGCCGGCCTGCTGGCGGTACGTGACCTGGCTGGCCTGTATGCGCTGGCCGCCGTAGCGAATGATGGCGTTGCCGCTCAGTGTGAAGATCCGGTCCGGTGTCGCATTGGCGAAGTCGGCACGCAGGTCGATGGTGTCTTCATCCGACAGGTCCGCATCCAGTTCATCCTCCGGGCCGGGCGGCGGGCATTGCGCCCAGCGCTCGTCCTGGACCTCGCTGGTAGTGTCATCGCCATCCGGGGCGGTTGTCTCCCGGGCGGGCTCAGCAGCGGGCGTCGCCCCGTTTGCCGGTGCCGGGGTGGATGCCGGCGCCGGCATTTCCGGAGGCGCCTCGGCCGGTGCGACCGCTGGTGCCCCGGGCGGCGGCGTCTGCAATGACGGCCCGGCCGGTATTGCGGTGCAATGCCAGATGCCGCTGGGATCGGCTTCGCACTGCCACGGGGAGCCGGCGAGCGCCGGTGAAGTCATCCAGCCCAGCAGCAGAAACGTGATGAAACCTCCGGTTACCTTCATCGGGAGGCGCCACGTACAACGTCATCGGGGCGCAACTCATGCTTCGGGACAGGAATCATGCAGGGTACGGTTGAATGATGGTGAAATGCGGTCGGTTGGCAGTCGCGGGCTAAAATCTCATAGAATGGCTGCAACTTCAAACATTTTATAATCAGTATGTTAGCGAAAATGTCACGGATACAGAAATGGGCGTTGCTGCCGGTCCCGGCAGCCGCGATTGTACTGGCGTTGACCACGCCGGAACAGCCGCCTGAACTGCGTGAGGTCGTGCCGGCGTGCGTCAGGGTGGAGCGCGGGGCGCGGTACGACCTCATGCAGGTGCTGGCGGTGCCGGTCACGGCGGTGCTGTACGAGGAAGAGTAAACCTGAGTATTGCGCATCCACTCCGCGCAGCCGGGCGCGTCGAAGTGGTATCGGGTCACCGCGTGGGTGAGTGGCGGGAGGATCGTGACGGCCTGCAGGCCGTCAACCGCATCGTCGTCCGTGACGTCGCCGCGCTCAGCGACGCACAGGCAGAGGGCGCAGTGCGCACCATGAAAGACGGGTAAGTAGTCCCGTGCGCACGGCGCGCCCTGCCGCCTGATGTCCATCCCCTCGTCGTTGCCAGCGCGGGCGCAGGTTTTTGCAGGCGCGTTCGATCCTCGATGATTCCCGCGCAGGCATGAATCCAGTAAGCTTTGCCCCCTGCCACCAGCCTCAGGAGCCCACCGGTGCCTGAACGCCTCGAACAACTGAAACGCTGGCTTGAAACCGAGCTGGAGTTCCGCGACTACACCATCACGCCGGCCTCGGCGGACGCCAGCTTCCGGCGCTATTTCCGCGTGCTGCACAACGGTGTGAGCTTCATCGTCATGGATGCGCCGCCGGAGAAGGAGGACTCGCACCCGTTCATCGATGTCTCACGCCGCCTGTACGACGGCGGCCTGAACGTGCCGGAGGTGTTCGACCAGGATTTGGGGCAGGGTTTCCTGTTGCTGTCCGATCTCGGCAGTATGTCGTATCTCGGTGCCCTGGACGCGCGCCGGGTGGAGCGCCTGTACGCGGATGCGCTTGCCGCGCTGGCCTCCATCCAGGTCTGTGACTGCGACGGCCTGCCGCCGTACGACCGCGACCTGTTGCTGCGCGAGATGGAGCTGTTCCGCGAATGGCTGGTGGGCAAACACCTGGGCATCGCGCTGGACGAGCGGCAACACGCCATGCTGGACCACGTCTTTGCATTACTGGCAGACAATGCCCTGGCGCAGCCGCAGGTGTTCGTGCACCGCGACTACCACTCGCGCAACCTGATGGTGACCACGTGCAATAACCCCGGCATCCTCGATTTCCAGGACGCGGTGTGCGGCGCGATCACCTACGACCTGGTGTCGCTGCTGCGTGACTGCTACGTCGAGTGGCCGCGTGCACAGGTGGAGGAGTGGGCGCTGGGCTACCGGGAGCTGGCGCTGCAGAGCGGTATCCTGCATGAGGAGTACGAGGACCCGCGGCAGTTCCTGCGCTGGTTCGACCTGATGGGGGCGCAACGCCATCTCAAGGCGGCCGGTATCTTCGCCCGGCTCAATCACCGCGATGGCAAGTCCGGGTACCTGGCCGACATCCCGCGTACGCTGCGCTACATCACCGCGCTGGCGGGCCGGTATGTGGAACTGGACCCGTTGTGTGCGTTGGTCGCGGACGAAGTCCTTTCCGCCCTCGACTGAGTCCCGGAGCGCCTGGCCATGCCGAACCCGGATATCGAACGCCTGCAGCAGCAACTCCGTGCCTTTGCGGCGGAACGCGACTGGGACCAGTTCCACTCGCCCAAGAATCTCTCCATGGCACTGATCGCGGAGGCGGCGGAGCTGGTCGAGCACTTCCAGTGGCTCACCGAGGCACAGAGCCGTGCGTTGCCGGACCGCAAGCAGGCCGAGGTGGCACAGGAACTGGCGGATATCTTCATCTATCTGCTGCGAATCGCGGACAAGCTCGACATCGACCTGCTGCAGGCTGCGCAGGACAAGGTCCGGATCAACGCCGGAAAATATCCGGCCGACAGCGTGCGCGGCAGCGCGAAGAAATATACCGAGTATTGACGGCCTGGCGGCACGCAGTCCGATGCCCGGTTACTGGAGACAGGTAAAACCGGACCGGAAGTGTCGGACTGAAACTGCCAGCCAGGCCGGATTCGTTATGATCCGCTCCCCGGTGATGAAGCAATGTGATTCATGAAAATGCGGAATGTGACAAGAGCGGCAAGGCCAGGAATAAAAAACCTGTTTGCCGGAAAAGCCGGATTCAACGACCTGAACGGGAAGTCGGCCATCTATCTGTATGCGGGTGACGTCCCATGTCCAGGCGGGTAACGGTTGGCGCGTATAACAATCCGATCGAAGCGCATCTGGCCAGGGGGCGGCTGGAGGTGGAGGGTATTCCGGCCAGCCTGGCGCACGAACACCACGTTTGGGCCAACTGGATGTACTCCCAGGCGCTGGGCGGTGTAAAGGTCCAGGTACCACCCGCACATGTGGAGGCGGCCAGGAAGATACTGGACACGCATGACACGGGAGGCTATGAAGCATCACTGGGGGAGGTGGTTGCCGGTGTCGACGAGAATCGTTGTCCCGCCTGCGGGTCACGGAACTTCCGGAGCCGGTTCCCGGTGGGGAAACTGCTGCTCCTGTTGCTGACGCTGGGTCTGGCCAGTGTCATCTTCCCGCCCCGGAGAGAACTGCACACCTGCGGGGATTGCGGGTGGCAGTGGCGGTACTAGCACTTTCCTGGCGCAATCGCATCGGTACCCGCAGGTGGCCGGGAAACCTCGCTGCAATTCGATACGCCTGTCGATTCCGGCCGTGCGGATTGTGCCATCGAATCCACGCGGGCGGAGGGACGGTGCGATTCAGCCCGGAACAGGCATCAGGTGCCATGCGCGTGTTCGAATTTCATTGAATCTACATAACGTGCCGGGGGCAATGCAAGACAATGATTCTTCGTTCACCGGGTGGATGTCATGGTCAACCGGCAACCTGTACAAAACGACCATTTGTTCGCCGAATCGTGTTTTGGAT
>CAZMAK010000048.1:0-15772 GCA_964564245.1 uncultured Ectothiorhodospiraceae bacterium
CGTCTGCAATTACCGCGACGTGCGCGATGCCATGATTTCCTACATGCGTTTCATGAAATGCGACTTCGAGAAGGGACTGGGCGTGGCACGTGGCTGCATGCGAATCACGGACCACTACCTCGCACAGCCACACCCGGATGTGCTGCCGGTTCGCTACGACGACATGACCGCCCGGCCGCGGGAGACCATTCGCATGCTGGCGGACTTCCTGGGGCTGGAGGTATCCGACGCGGCCAGCGCGGAAATCGCCGCGTCGTTGTCACGCGACGCCGTCCAACGCCACCTTGCCGGCATCGGCGCGCCTGACCGGGAACAGCAGCAGACCACGTCCGATCCGCACCCTGAACACCTCGCCACGGCACAGAATCTCGATGGCAGCGTGCGCATGTATGACAGCACAACCGGCTTCCAGTCCAACCACATCAGCTCAACCCGGGACGGTGAATGGCGCACCCGGCTCAGCCGGGAACAGCAGTCCACGCTGATGGAGATCAGCGCCGACTGGCTTGCACGCTACCATTTCAACCCCTGATCCGGTCACGACCCGACATGTCCAGACGCCGCCTTGCCCATATCATCAATCCCGTCGCCGTCGGACCGAAGTCCGACCTGCATATCGCCCAGCCGGTGACCTTCGCCTCAATGCATATCGCAAAGCACTTCAGTCCGGCCATTTACGACCTGGAACTGTTCACCGCGCAGTATCCCGAAGACCATCCGGTCATCCCGGAATTCTTCACCCGCACACCGGACCTGCAGCAGTCGGTTCTCGATTTCGGCAGCTTCGAAAAGCCACGCAAACTGCCGCTGGTGCGCGACATACTCGACCGGCTCGCGGCCGCGACGGATGCCGAGCACCTCATCTACACCAACGTGGACATCGCGCTGATGCCGGGATTCTACGCAGCCGTTTGCAAGCTGCTCGACCAGGGTCTCGATGCCTTTGTCATCAACCGCAGGACCATCAGCAAGCAATACCGTTCGCCCGCGGAGTTACCCTTGATGTACGCCGAGCTCGGGACGCCCCATCTGGGCTTCGACTGTTTTGTATTCCGGCGCGACCATTACCGCAACTACGACCTGGGCAATACCTGCATCGGTGCGGGCGGCATCGGCATGATGCTGGCCGCCAACCTCATCTGTTTTTCGGAGCACTTCCTGGAACTGGGCAACTCACACCTGACATTCCATATCGGGAACGATGAAGGCTGGAGGAACGGCGCCCTGTCGGATTATTCCGATTACAATCTCAGGGAAGTGCTTGGTGTTTTCCAGCGCCTGGCACCCCGTTTCAATCCTGCCAACCTGCCGCAAATCGGGCAGCCGGAGTTGAACCATTACCTGCGCTCGCTGCAACAGCGTCCGGGCCGGTAATATCCGCTCAGCGATCCGGCACCCGGGCGGGATGCTCGCCTGCAGGCAGGCTCCTGCGGGAGCGGGCCACGACGCACCCCCGCAGGAGCCGCCCTGGCGGCGAATGCCTCATTATCTTCGATGGCACCAATCCACCCAGAGCTGGCGCAAGGCCGTCTCCACGTTGCGGCAGAACGCCGGGCCGTCACACAATGGCGAGTGCCGCATCTGCCCGCGCAATTCCGTTCGCCAGCGTTCGAGCCGTGGCCGGTCTGCCGCCAGCGCAACGGCGATCCGGACATAGTCTGCCGGATCGCGTGCAATCAGCCGCTCCAGCCCCAGCGTGGACAGCAGACTGACGCCGACGCGCCCGGCGTGCAGATCACCGGCAAGCGTAACGACCGGAATCCCCATCCACAGCGCCTCGCAGGTGGTCGTCGTGCCATTGTAGGGAAAGGTATCCAGCGCGATATCGACGTGGCCATAGGTACCCAGGTGATCGCCCTTGTTCGCCTGCACACCCCGCAACTCCAGCCGGTCCGCGGCGATACCCAGTGCGTCGAAACGCTGCAGGCAGGCAGCCCGCACCGCGGGATCGGTGAGCGAAAAATTCTTGATCAACAGCCGCGAATCCGGCACGGCCTGCAGGATTCCGGCCCAGGCCCTGAACACCTCCGGTGTCATCTTGAGATAACTGTTGAAGGAACCGAAGGTAACCGGACCTTCCGCCGCCTGTTGCGGGCGCGCCGCTAACGGCACATCGGCGAGCGGGGTGTAACAGACAAAACAGCCGGGCAGCCGCAACAGGGACTCGCTGCAGAGATCATCGGCACGGCCCGGCGGATCGGCCAGCGCATCGGTCAGCCGGAAGTCCATCTCCGGCACGCCGGTCGTGTTCGGGTACCCCAGCCAGGTCACCTGCAGGGGTGCGGCACGGGCCGCAAACACCGGCAGCCGGTTCCCCGCGGTATGGCCGCCCAGATCGACCAGCACGTCGATGCCATCGTCACGGATCATTTCAATGACCCCGGTATCCGGAAGACCGTGAATGTCCCGCCAGCTATCGCTCATTCCCTGCAGGCGCCGCGTGACCTCATCGGGACGCCCGACATCGGCGTAGCAGGAAATCTCGAAGGCATCCCGGTCATGGAATTTCAGCAGCGCGCCGCAGAAAGCCGCTACCGAGTGGTCACGAAAATCGGCAGACAGGTAGCCGATCCGCAGGCGGCGTGCCGGGTCCGCGATGCCTGCAAAGCTCAGCCCGGAAACCGCCGGGTCACGCAATGACCCGCCCAGACGCACGTGTTCGCGGAATATCCGGGCCGGCGTGTAGCGCGCGGTATAATTAAGCGACAGCAGCAGATTGCTGGCCGCCGCATGGAAGACCGGGTCGATTTCCAGGGCCTTGCGAAACGCCTGTTCCGCGGCATCGGTCAGGCCGCGGGCGTTGAGTGACATACCCAGATCGTTACAGGTATCGGCACTGTCCGGCCGCAAGGCCAGGGCCGCCTCGAACTGTTCACCGGCTGCGGTGAATTGCAGGCGTGCCTGCAGCAACTTGCCCAGGTTGGCGCGTGCCTCGAAAAAATCCGGCTGGAATTCCACCGCCTTGCGCAATGCCAGTTCGGCGCCATCCAGGTCCCCGCGCCGGTACAGCAGGTTGCCAAGGCCAAACCAGGCCGGAACCAGCGCTGGCTGCCGTTCCAGCGCCTTGTGGTAATGCGCAACCGCCGCCTCCGTACGGCCAAGCTGGTCCTCCAGTGTCGCAAGCATGAACCAGTTTGCCGCATCCTCCGGCGCGGCGTCGCAAATCGACTGACAGGCGATACAGGCCGGCTCCAGCCGCTGGAGCCGGATCAGTTCAAGCACCGCTGCCTTTTGCCGTGCAAGGGAATCGTGCTGCTGCCTGCCCACGGGTCATCGCCTCAAGCGCGGTCGCCGGCCATGAGAACTGGAGCCCAGCGCAAAGTTGTCGATAGAGATTACACAACCGGGATGCTGGGGCATGGTATATATCTTGCTGTTTATAAAAGATTTTATTAAAGCCGGATGGATCCGGTCAACCGGTGCTGTCGGAATCCTGAACATCGCGACGCTTGTGACGCACCCGGTCAAGATTATCTCCTTGTTTCAAAAGGCATCTTCGCCGGGGGCATGATTCTTGCGCTATCATTCGAGATAACACCACAATCGCACGCCTTCGGCCCTGAACCGGCTGCATGGCGCACAACGACAGGCCCATGATACACCCCGTGAAGTTCCTGCCCGTCATCCTCCTCGGCATCGCGCTGCTCCCGGCCGGCAGCGCGACGGCCGCATTGCACGACCGTGGAGGCGGCCTGATCTACGACGATGTCCTGAACGTCACCTGGCTGCAGGATGCCGCGTACCAGGTCACCCGCGGCGCACCCAACGTGGACGCAAACGGTCACATGACCTGGCAGGACGCCATGGACTGGGCCGCGGGCGTGGTCTACCACGACACGGTGCGCAACGTCGACTGGGACGACTGGCGTCTGCCGAAGATGCTGCCGGTGAACGGAACGGCCTTCGACCTCACCTACAACTACCAGGGACAGACCGACAACGGCTATAACATCATCAGCCCGGCCAGTGAGTTGTCCTACATGTACTACGTGAATCTTAACGGCGTACCGCTGGTCGATACCAATGGCAACGTCAATGCAGGTGGAGCCGGTATCGCCGACCCCTCGCCGTTCACCGGCATTTCAGGGGCCACCTGGTCGCAAACCGATCACCCGATCGATCCCGCCTATGCCTTCGTGGTGGGCATGGGCAACGGGCACCAGAACTGGTTCGACAAGGCCACGGCACTCTCGGTCTGGCTGGTCCGCGACGGCGATGTCGCCATTGCACCGGACGGTGACATCAACGGCGACGGCTCGGTGAATGCCGCGGATGTCCTGCTCGGCCTGCAGCTGGTACTCGGCCTGGCACCCGTCACGGCGCCGGAGCGGCTGCATGGTGATGTCGCCCCGCTGGTCAACGGGACACCGGCTCCCGACGGTCAGCTCACCATTGCCGACATCGAAGTGATCCAGCGCAAGCTGTTCGGGCTGGCCGTTTTCCCGTAGGTCGACTGTGCAACGCCTGTCACTCCGCGCTGTCCTGCTGTTGTTGTGGATCGCCGTGTCGTTTGCGTTCCGGACAACGGCGATGGCAGACCATTATGCCGGCCTCGATATCACCGGCGTGCCGGACAACAACGGACCCTGGAGCTGGCCGGTGGACTCGCCCTACTCCTGGCTGAGCCACCGCTTTCCGGACGCCACCATCTGGCACTCCTGGCGGCTGCTCCCCGGCAGCGACGGCGGCTTCCGCTTCAACCAGGCACAGGCGCCGGGTGAACTGACCTCGGTATTCCTGATGTTCAACGTGCCTACGGCAATCTACAGCGTAGGCAACGGCATCACGATCGCGGCCGACGAAACGATCAACCTGCTCAACCTGCGCCGGGTATCCGGCAACACCGTCTATGATCTCGGCTCCGGCACAGGCGTGAACCCGGAGGTGCCACTCGTACAGGATGTCACGCAACTGTTGCCCGGCGAGAGCGGCTGGCAGGTCAACCCGGATGGCACGTATCACCTGATCTATCACACAATCGGCACCTGCCCGGGCTGCGAGATGGTGCTGCATTTCTACGGCAACCTGCTGCCCGTCATGGCCGATGGCGATCTCAACGGCGACGGCAGGGTGAACGGTGCCGACATCCTGCTGGTGGGGCGACAACTCCTTGGCCTGACCACGCTCACTCCCGGGCAAGTGGCACACGGCGATCTCGCACCGGCCGGACAGGGTGACGGTGTACTGACCACGGCCGACCTGGTCCGGCTACTGGTGCAGTCGACACAGTGAGGCCGCCCCCGGCAATGACCGGGCGATCCAGCCGCTCAGGCCTTCTGGCACCAGAAGACGTACATGCCCAGAAAGGTATCCGGATGGCGCTGCTCGAAGGCGTCCCATTTCGACAGGTCCCGCATAAACGGATCGTCCGGATGTTCCTGCCGGTAACGGGCCGGCACGCGCTGGTCGTTCCAGCCAAAGCCCAGGAAACGCAGGCCGGCGCCGGCCAGCAGCGCGGCAATCCCGGGCAGCCGGTAACGCCGTTCCTGCACGTGAAACAGCAGGTCACGGCAGCCGCTGATGGAGTAGAAGTCGGCCAGCCGTCTGACCCGTACACACCCCTCGCTGTCGCCGGCCAGGATCGTGGCGCGTGCCTGCCGGATTCCATCCACCGTCCCCTGCCATCCCGCCTGCTGCAACTGCTCCTGGAGTTCTGCGATATGCCGGCGCGCGATTTCGCTGTACAGTCCGATCCGGATCAGTCCCCCGGGGCGCAGCAGCCCGGTCAACACGGCCAGCCCGCGTTCCGGATCGGACATGTGGTGCAACACCCCCACCGATTCGATCACGTGGAAGCGCTGTGGCAAGGTATCCAGGCGCAGGATGTCGGCCTGGGCAAACGTGATGTTTTCAATGCCGAGTTGCCGGGTCTTGCGCACGGCGTACGACAGGCTGGTCAGGCTCAGGTCGACCGCCAGCAGCCGCGTCCCGGCAAAGCGGCTTGCCGCCATGATCGCCTGCTTGCCGGTACCACATCCGGCCACCAGCATCTGCAGTTCACCATCCCCGACATCCGGCAACGTCACACCCGGAAACATCCGTTGCGCCTGTTGCGTAAACGCTCCGGGTTCGTGTTGCGTCACCGTCTGCCAGGGCGGATAGGGGGACTCCTCGTACATCTCGCGGACCTTGCAGGAGGTGGCATCATCGATGGGTGTAATGGCGGGAACAGCCGCCCGGATTTCCTGTTGCTCGCGCGGCCCGTACCAGTGCAGCTCCAGCATTGCCCTGAAGTATCGGTCATCCGGCAGCCCGTCCTGCAACTCCAGCCGTTCCGCGCCCGGCAACCGGGACAGCGGGCGATACATGGCGTAGACAGCCAGCCGCGCCGGGTCGATCCGGGCATTCCACTCCCCCCCCTCCAGGGAGCGGGTAAGCTCCGACTCCAGCACCTGCAACGCAGCCTCTTCTTCGGGTTCCTCCAGGAAACAGAACTCGTTGGTAAGGCACTGGCAGGCAAGCGCGGCAGGCAGGCGGCAATCCGTTGTGCCGGCGCCCGGCCACCCGGTGACACCCTGGTGCGCGCAGACGGCATCGAGTAATACCCGGCGTACCGCACGCAGCAACACCTCGATGCCCGGATCACAGAGCAGGGTACCGGCCAGCGCCCTCAGCAGGAGCTCATCGTTGCAGAGGGTATCGACGGCGCCTGTCGCCTGCAGGCGTTGTCTCAGTTCCTGCAACCTGCCCTGCCCGGCCAGTATCAGCAGATCCGGAATCATCGGCTGCATTCCGAGTATTTCCGTGACCGGGCGGGACAACTGCTGCAGGTCCACCCCCCCGGCATCGAAGCAGCCCAGGATGGCATCACGTGCCGTCACCAGTTCGACGGCGTCCGGTTGCACGTACAGCAAATGGATGAAATGCTGCAGCAGCTGCCTGTCATCCATACCCTGTCGCAACGCCACCAGGCACTGCCGCAGTGCGGCGCGCGGATCACCCGCCGCCAGCAGCAGGCGGCTCAGCTGCCCGGCAGCCGTGGCACTGTCCGGGGCCAGGCGCAGCGCTGCCTCCATGCTTTCGATCGCATCCGCCACCCGGCCCTGCGCCTGCAGAACCCGCCCAAGTGCAACATGCAGTCCCGCCGCATCGGGCGTCAGCTGCAATGCCTGGCGGTAACAGGACTCCGCCTCGGCAAACCGCCCGCTGCGGATCAGCGAACCGGCCTGTTCCATCAACCCCGCCACTTGCTGCCCGTGCCTGCCGCTGATTTGAGGATCCAAAGATGCACCCCGCTTCGATCGTCGGTTACTCCGTCCGGAACGGAACCGGGAAGTGCGCCCGCCCGCCGCACGCACCGGCAGCGGGCCTGTTCCCTTGCGCTGGCCGCCCCGTGTATCCCCTGTATAATACCTGTAAAACGAACACTGCCGGCAAATGACGACCGGGATCCAAGCCCGTCCTTCCGCATGTGCAGTCACAGCGACACCGATATCCGCACATGAACAAGCCGTCCCTGCGCATCCTGTCCAACCTTGCACGCTCGGGCGGTACGCTGGTCAGTCGCTGCATCGGCAGCATGGATGACATCGTCCTGCTCAGCGAAATCCATCCCCGGGGTACCCACATATTCAACCCTCTGCAGCAGGCGCAGGACTGGTATGGCATGTTGCGGGACCCGGGCCCGGAGCAGGCACACGGGTTTACCGACACGATCCGGCTGATCGCCGAACGTTGCGGGCAGACCGGCAGGAAACTCGTCATCCGTGACTGGGCGCATCTGGACTATATCGGCATTCCGTTCACGGACACACCGACGTTCGGTTCCGAACTTGCGGAAACACTGGCCGGTCAATTCAGGATCATCGAGATCGCACTGGTACGTCACCCTGCCGATGTATGGCTCAGCACGGCCAGCCTCAGGATCATGAGCGGCCGGCTCGGCCTGGAGCCTTTCCTGTCGGGCTTCAGACGGTATGCCGAACGTGCCGCGCGATCCGGCTTTGTCCGGTACGAGGATTTCACCGCGGATCCGCAGGCAAAGATGCAATTGCTGTGCGAGAAACTGCAGTTGCCGTTCGACCCGGAATTCATCCATCGCTGGCCGCAGAATACCCGTGTAACCGGCGACGTTTCCGGCATGTCCCGCGGTTCAGGGAGCGGCCGGATCACGCCGTTGCAACACCGCAAGGTCAGTGATCATCTGCAGCAATTACTGGACAACAACCATGACTACCGAACGGCGGTCGAACTGCTCGGCTACCCGCACAGGCTGTCGGACACCGGCATACGGACATGAACCGTTTGCCGATCGTCATCACGACCTCCGTCATTCGATCCGCACACCAGGGCGAAAGCCACGGCGGCATTTACCTGGTAGACCTGGAGACCGGCGGCTTTGAACAGAAAACGGACTGGAACCAGTGCGACATCGACTGGACCGGGCGCGGCGGTGACCGCGGCCTGCGCGGGATTGCCTTTCACAACGGCGAAATATTCGTGGCGGCCAGCGATGAGATCATCGTGTATGACCGGGATTTCAGGTTGCTGCGTTCCCTGCGCAACCGCTACCTGAAACACTGCCACGAGATATTCATCCACGGCGACACCCTGTTCCTGACCTCCACCGGCTTCGACTCGATACTGGTCATGGACATCGCCCGCAACCGCTTCGTCGCAGGCTACTGCATACGCGTCGACGACAGCGGCAAACTTGCCATCAACGGTTTCAACCCGGAACACGCCGACGGGCCAACGCCGGGGGATTCCCTGCACCTGAACAACGTGCACGTCGATGCTGACGGCCTGCACATATCAGGACACCAGTTGCCGTTCATGATCGCAATCGATACCAGTGGCTACTGGCAATACGGCAGGCTGCCGCATGGCACCCACAACGCCAGGCCCTGGCAGGGCAACCTGCTGTTCAACGACACTGCAGCAAACTGTGTCAGGCTGACCCGCAAGGACGGCACCGCGTTGACGGCATGGCCCGTCGTGCTCTTCGAGGAGTCCGAATTGCAGAACAATGAGCTGCCGGATGATCATGCCAGGCAGGGGTTCTGCCGTGGCTTGTGCGTAACGGGTGATGACGGATACATCGTGGCCGGCTCTTCCCCGTCAACGCTTTCGGTGTACCCGGCCGTGGGCGGCGCCGCGCTCGCGCAGGTCAGTCTCACCATGGACAAGCGCAACGCCATCCACGGACTGGAGATCTGGCCCTGGACGTAGTTCGTCCCTGCCCGCCGGCGCTTGCATGACACTACTGCGTCATGTAAAAGTACTGAAACAACAGGACTTGTCCAGCACCTGCGTCCGGTCGGCCACTCCCGGGCACGCGGGGCAGCGTGCCGGTCATCCGTAACCGGCACAACCGTTCTTATGACAGACAATACTCAATCCCTGCTGGCAGCCGGTGATCTGCGTTGCCCCGACTGCGCGGGTACGCTGCACCTCGATGGCCAGCTTTGCTGCGATCACTGCGGCAACCGTTTTCCCCTGCTGGGCGACATCCCGCTGCTGATGCCCCGGCCCGAGGAAATGGTCGGCATGTGGCAGAACCGCTTTGCCAACTTCGTCCAGGGCCAGCAACGCAACATCCAGGCGAACCTGCAACTGATCGAGTCACCGACCCTGTATCCGCCCTTGCGGGAGCGATTGAAAACCATTACCCGTGCACGCACCGAGAATCTCAGGACCGTCATCGACCTGATGAACCCGCTGCAGAAACTGGGACCGGGTGTGCCACCGGTCTCGAATACCGATGCACTGGGTTCATTCGTCCTGCTGGTGTACCTGTTGCGTGACTGGGGCTGGGATACCGACGAGGTCGACATCCTCTGCAACACGGTGATCGGATCGCTGCCGGCCGGACTGGAACCGGACTCGCTGCTGGTACTCGGTTCCGGGGCATGCCGGGATTCGTTCAACCTGCACCACCATTTTCATTGCCAGCGCACCGTGTCGGTCGACATCGCGCCATTGATGCTGCTCGGCGCACAGCGGGTCGTTTCCGGGGGCGAACTGAACCTGTACCAGATCCAGCCGAACAACGTGCGCAATGCACGGGACAACGTCAGCTACTGGCCACTCAGGGCACCGCACAGGCCGGCGCATGACTTCCTCTACCTGTTCGCCGACGCGACCCGCATGCCGTTTGCGGACGGCAGCTTCCAGGCCGTGCTCACGCCGTTCATCATCGACGCCGTCGGCGAAGACCTGCGCACCTTTGTGCCGAGGATACATCGCCTGCTGCAGCCCGGAGGTTACTGGGCCAACTTCGGGGCCATGACATTCCTGCCCGGCTTCAGCTACACGGCGGAAGAGGTACTGGCCATCGTGCGCGACTCCGGCTTCCGCATACACGAACACGGGTTTGTCACCAAGCCGCACCTGGCGCCACGTGAAAGCTGCCAGCGCCAGGTGTTCGATTGCCTGTATTTCTCGGCCGTTAAAGAATAGTACCGGGATACCGAAACCATGTTCACGCCAGCCACATAACCCCGTCACGCGGCCGCCATGAAAGACGACATCTTCAACAAGCACCTGCAACCGGGCACAGCCTTTGAGTTCAACCAGGAAGTGGCGGATGTCTTCGATGACATGGTGTCACGCTCGGTGCCCTTCTACGACGAGATACACCGCATCATCCTCGATATCGTCGATCGTGCCTGTCCGCACCTGGAAAAGGTCTACGACCTGGGCTGCTCGACCGGCACCACGATCAGCATCATTTCCACTCACGCACGGAAAAGCGGCAAACAGCCGCACTTCATCGGCATCGACAACTCACCGAGCATGCTGGAAAAATGCCGCTCCAAAACGGAGACAAGCGGCGTTGCAGACTGCACCTTGCATTGCATGAACATCGAGGACACGGAAATCCGCGACGCAGACCTCGTCATCATGAATTACACCCTGCAGTTTCTCGATCCGGATAACCGGGTCCGGGTACTGAAGAATATCTACCACGGCCTGAAGCCCGGTGGCGTCTTCGTGCTCAGCGAGAAAATCAGGACGGACGAACCGCGCGTGCAGGAATTGCTGACCGACCTCTATTACGACTTCAAGCGCAGGAACGGCTATTCCGAACTCGAGATCGCCCAGAAGCGCGAGGCCCTGGAAAATGTGTTGCGGCCCATTACGCCACAACAGCAGCTGGAGGCATTACACGAAGCCGGATTTACCAGGGCGGACATGATATTCCGCTGGTACAACTTCGCCAGTTATATCGGCATTCGCTAGCGTGCTGGGGCTACGGGTTCGCCGCCAGGGCGGCTCCTGCGCGTTGCGATCACACCACGTACAACCTCCCCCCCTGCAGGAACCTCCCTGCAGGCGAAGAGCCGCGTGCCGACCACCGACCTTCGCCGCCAGTGCGGGTCCTGCGGGGATTGATCCCGGCATGAGTAATGACCGGAAGCAGCGGAATGACTTATCATGTTACAGGCTGCACGCCCCGGAACGATTTGCACGGATTCGGTCGCCATGCAGATCTACGCACGGCCGGAAAGTTGGTATTTTTTATTTATAATCAAGTACATATAATATCTGCGCCGCCGAGTCGCCCTGCCCGGAAAACCGTGCAGCCCGGCATCCGAAACACACGGACCAACCCGCTGCAACGACATATCAACTGATGCAGGAACAGGAATACCACGCACTCCTGGCGAACGCCCGATCCCTGCTCGACCGGGGTGTTTCGTCCGAAGCCCTCGAACTGTACCGGAAGCTCTGCGCAACCGATCTCGCCACCGCGGCGGATCACTACCAGCTCGCAACCCTCCAGCACGGGGCAGGCGACCAGGCCGGCGCCCTGCACAACCTGGAAATCGTGGTCGACCGGGAGCCCGCAAATGCCCAGGCCTGGCACATGGCGGGCGCCATATACGGCATGACCGGCCGGCACCAGGATGCGGCAGACAGTTTTCGCAAGGTACTGGCGCTGCAACCCCAGGCAACAACCGCGCAGCTGAACCTGGCGCGCGCCCTGCTGCAGCTCGGACACTGGGAAGAGGCGGCCCTGCATTGCACCGGGGCGCTGCAACAAATGCCGGATTCGGCCCAGGCCTGGGCCATGCTTGGCCGCAGCCACGCGGAACGCCGTCAGCACGATGCCGCTTGCGATGCCTTCCGGCAGGCACTGCAGCGGCAGCCCGACCTGCCCCAGGCACTGGTCGGGCTCGGCCTTTCCCTGCATGAACTCGGACAGTGGTCCGAATCCGTGCTGCACTTCCGGCACGCCCTGCGACTGCGCCCGGAGCTGGCACAGGCGCACTTCGGACTGGGCGGCTCGCTGCTCAAGCTGGGCAACCTGCAGGAGGCGCTGCAGCATCAGCTGGAGGCGGTCCGGCTCAGCCCGGACCATGCCGAGGCGTACCTCGGGGTCGGCACCGTGCTGTCCATATCGGGCAGGCAGCCGGAGGCCGTCGCGTACATCCGCGAGGCCCTCCGCCTCAGGCCGGACCTGTTTTTTGCCTACCTGACGCTGGCCTCCACCCTGATGACACTGGGCGAACCGGACGAGGCCCTGCGGCTGATCGAGCAGGCGCTGGCACTGCAACCCGGCAATATCGACGCCATTTCGCTGGCCACCACGATCGACCAGCAAATGGGCCATATCGAGAAGGCGCACGAACGCATCAAACCGTTGATCGAGGCCGGCACCGACGATGTCAACGTGGCCCTGGCCTACGCCACCATCTGCAGCACCCTGGACGAACCGGAAACCGGGATCGAGTACATGGAACGCCTGTTGCGCGAGGCGCCGTCCCTCACTGCAACCGGCAGGCGCAACCTGCACTTCAACCTGGGCAAGCTGTACGACAAGCAGAAATCGTATGACAGGGCATTTGCGCACTACCGCCAGGGCAATGAGCTCAAGGAGGTGCAGTTCGATCCGGTCCGGCAGCGCGCCGACACGGACGCCAGCATCGCGCTGCAGACACGGACCCTGCTGGACCGACTGCCGCATGCCCGCATACGCAGCGAGCGCCCGGTATTCGTGGTCGGCATGCCACGTTCCGGCACCACCCTGGTGGAGCAGATCCTCGCAAGTCACCCGGATGTCTTCGGCGCCGGTGAATTACCGGACATCATCCAGCTGACCGATGCACTCCGTGACCAGACCGGTTCAGGTCGCAATTACCCGCACTTCCTGACAGAGTTGGCCCAGGCACAGGTCGATAGCGCCGCACAGCAGTACCTGGATCACCTTGCCGAGCTGGCCGGCGATGAGGCACGCGTCATCGACAAGATGCCCGGCAATTTTCTGTTTCTTGGCCTGATCGAACTGTTGTTCCCGGGCGCGCGCATCATTCATTGCACGCGTGATCCGATCGATACCTGCCTGTCATGCTATTTCCAGAACTTTTCCCGGTCGCATCCCTACTCCTACGATCTCGCCCACCTCGGCAGCTTCTACCGGAACTATGCGCGGCTGATGGAACACTGGCGCGAGGTGATACGCCTGCCGATGCTCGAGGTCCGGTACGAGGACATGATCGATGACCAGGAGGCCGGCAGCCGGCGAATCATCGAATTCTGCGGACTGCCCTGGGACGACCGCTGCCTGCAGTTCCACCAGACACAACGCTTCGTTGCGACCGCAAGTTACGACCAGGTACGGCGGCCGATCTACAGATCCTCGGTCAGGCGCTGGGAGAAGTATGCGGCATATATTGAACCGCTACGCCGCGCGCTCGAAACGGACTGAACAGGCTCTTCCCTGACCATGCCCCGCACCGATATTGAAACGCTGGTCGCCAGCGCCGACACGCACCGCCGGGAGGGCCGCCTGCCACAAGCCTGCGAGGTACTCGAACAGGCTGTGGCGCTGGATGCCGGTCACACCAGTGCATGGAAGATGCTGGGCGAATGCCACACCTCCCTGGGCCGGCTCGCACAGGCCGCGGAGGCCTTCGGCAAGGCCGTGGCACTGGCCCCGGAGGACCATGACCTGCGCGCCCGGTATGCACAGTCCCTGTACCAGCAGGGGCACCATGCGCTGGCGGCGGAACAATTCCGGCAGCTGGCCCTGGCACAGCCGGACAAGGTCTATTACTGGTACCTGCTTGGCGTCACGAGCGCCGCGCTGGGACGACTGGAGGATGCAGCCCGCGCCTACCAGCATGCCCTGCAACTGCAGCCCGATCATGTCGACAGTCTGTATGGACTTGGCTTCGTCCATTACAGCAGGAACGAGTTCCCGGCTGCGGAACGCTGTTTCCGGGACCTGCTGACCCTCAATCCCGGACATGCCATGGCGCAAAACGGCCTTGGCTCAACCCTGCAGGCGCTGGGCCGGTACCAGGAGGCGGTCGCGCACTACGACCGCGCACTGGCGCTCAGCCCGGTATACGTCGACGCGCATTTCGGTCGCGGCAACACCCTGATCGCGCTGGGAAACACCGAAGGCGCCATCGACAGCCTCCGTGAGGCACTGCGACTGAACGCCAGACATGCCGGCGCCTGGATCAGCCTTGCCTCGGCACTGATGACCCATGGCAAGGCCGACGAGGCGCTGGAGTGCTGCGAGCGCGCGCTGCAGATCCTGCCCGGGCACCCCGATGCCAGTGCGCTTGCCGCCACCATCGAACAGCACGCCGGCAGGGCGGAACAGGGCCTGCAACGGCTACAGCCTCTCATCGACCGGGGTACCGACAACCCCAACGTGGTGGTCGCCTACGCCGAGGTCAGCAAGTCCCTCGACCGTCCGGAAGCCGCGATCGGCCTGCTGGAGAAAATCCTCACCGGCCCCAAACCGTTACCGGCCTCCAGCCGGCGCAACCTGCTGTTCAACCTCGGGCGGCTGTACGACAGGACCGGGCGCTATGAGCAGGCCTTCGAGCAATACCGGCAGGGCAATGCGCTGCGCGAGATGGAGTACGATCCGGCGGCCAACCGGCGCGAGATCGATCACATCATTGCCTCCCACACCAGGGCGTTTCTCTCCTCGGCCCCGCGCGCAAACCACCCGACGGACAAACCGGTATTCGTCGTCGGCATGCCGCGTTCGGGTACCAGCCTGGTCGAGCAGATTCTCGCCAGCCACCCGCAGGTATTCGGCGCCGGCGAGTTGCCGGACCTGTGGCAGATGGTGGTGCGGATGCCCGGCGAACTCGGTACCGGAACCGGCTACCCCGGCTGCCTGCAGGCACTGAACCAGGAGGCGGTCAACCGTTTCTCCCGCGGCTACCTGGACCACCTCGGCGCACTGGCGCCCGAGGCCCGACGCGTCGTGGACAAGATGCCGGGCAATTTCCGCTTTCTGGGCCTGATCGCCCTGCTGTTCCCGGACGCGCGTGTCATCCACTGCATGCGCGACCCGGTAGATACCTGTCTGTCCTGCTACTTCCAGGACTTTTCGCGCAGCCATGCCTACTCCTACGATCTCGCCATGCTGGCCGCCTACTACCAGGATTACCAGCGGCTCATGGCACACTGGCGCCGCGTGATCGACATTCCGTTGCTGGACGTGCAGTACGAATCCCTGGTCGAGGACCAGGAGACCGTCAGCCGCCAGCTGGTGGAATTTGCGGGGCTGGACTGGGACGAAAGCTGCCTGGATTTTCACAACACCAGGCGGTTTGTCGCAACGGCCAGCTACGACCAGGTACGCCGGCCGCTATACAGGAAGTCGGTGGCACGCTGGAAGCACTACGAGCCCTGGATCGGCCCGCTGATCGAGGCGTTGAAATAACGCCGATCGCCGCCAGGGCGGTTCCTGTGCAGGTCGGGACCCAGGCTTGCCCTGGATCCCTTTTTGTACTCCTGCCATACCGAAATTGCTCCGGCCTGACCGTTCAGACTGATGTTTTACGCAGTCTTGCGA